>JAFYXE010000065.1 GCA_017546275.1 Bacteroidales bacterium
CAAGGACGCTGCTGCTGCTCACAAGGCTGCAGTAGAGGCTGAGGCTAAGGTAAATCAGGAGAGAGCTGAGGCTATCGCTAAGAGAAAGGCTGAGGCTGAGGAGGCTGCACGCGCAGCTGCTGAGGCTGCGGCTGCTGAGGCTGCTGCACAGGCAGTTGAGGCTGAGGAGACTCCAGCTGAGTAATTCCGATGGCAGGTTACGACAACTTGCAGCAGGTAGCCCAGGTATTGAAATCTAACGGTACCGATGGGGAGCTTGTAATGGGCTTCCGTGAGATCGCTCCTGAGGATATCAACCTAAAGGAACCGGTGTTCATCGTTTTCGATGGACTTCCGGTTCCTTTTTATATTGAATCTTTTACCAAAAGGGGCAACACAAAGGCCCTTGTCCGCCTTACAGGCATCGGTTCTATGGAAGATGTCGAAGAGATCACAGGAAAGGCGGTATATATAGAGGAAGACCAGCTTCCTGAAATGTCACTCGAAGATGACGGATACGCAGCACTCGTAGGTTGGATGCTGCTCACTCCTGCAGAAGATGAGGAGGCATTGATCGAGGTCGGCGAGATCACAGACTTCCTCGACATCCCTAAAAATCCTTGCATAGAGGTAGAAACAGAAAATGGAGCAGTAATGATACCGCTCCACGAAGATTTCATCCTGTCCGTCGATCCGGAATACCAGGAGATTATTATGCAGATTCCTGCCGGACTCCTTTAGAGTCTATCCTTAAGAAGGAAATAGTATACAGCAAGACCGATCCAGCTGAAGCACAGGAGTGCTACAGTAAGCACGATCTTTACTACTTTGTCCACCTTAGGCTTTGCCCATACATCCTTGATGCACCAGATGCAGCAGATGACTCCTACGAGCCAAATAAGAAATGATACCATAATTTTGTTGTGTTTAGTTGTTTGTATTTTTAGTTGTTCTGTTTTGCAAGGTATTCGTTCTTCACGTCCTCATAGAATCCAGCCATTGTTGTAAATATGTACGGATAGAGCCAGAGTGTTCCGATTCCGAATGTGAAGACATTCAGGATAGCCCATCCGATGAATGAGAGTATAAGCCAGAAGAGGTCGAACTTGTGTCCCTTCATCATCTTGCAGCTGAGGTCGATAGCCTGATTGGCAGTAAGCTCAGGGAAATCCTTTACGATATAAGGAGTCATAGCATAGGCAAATGACTTGATGATGCCTGGGATGATGAAAAGGAAACTCCAAAGAGTAGTGAACAATCCATAAAGGAACATAGCCCACACATTCTTGCCATACGGATGGAAAGTTCCATAGAATGTGTTGTAGGTCACTCTGTTGTCACCTTCGCGGGCAAGAGCGGCTGTGGCATTGAAATAACCCACTACCATCGGAGCATAGAGCAGGATCAATGCAAGGAAGTAAATTCCGAAAGAACCCAAAATCTGCGACTCATTTCCCGCCGCCACAGTCATAGCCGTAGCCATATACGGAGTAGCGAAAATGTAAATGACAGCCATCATTGCAAGTGTTGCGAGGACGGCCTTAGCCCAGTTGCCCTTAAGAGCGGCAAGAGCGGCGTTTTTGTAATCCTGATTTGTTCTCATAATATCAACATTTAGTATTTGATGTCAATGCTTGCCAGAACTCCGTCGATGCACACGTAGCCAGGTACTGCATCGTTTGTAGATGCCACCTCAAACATCACCTTATCGACAGCACCAAGCTTGGACATATCGAACGGTGACCAGTTGTACATTACAGAATCCTTTGCCTCAGTATATTCTGCAAGAGTTATGGATGAAACTCCTGTCTCCTTGTCGTTGAGATAACCTGTAGCCTTGAGGGTAAGCTTGTCTCCGTCCTGGAAATGCTCCTTCACCTTGCGTGCTACCAATGTAGTATTGTTCACATAGCAACCGGCGATGGTGCAGGTTCCGAGTCCTCTGTAAGTGAATACCATATGCGGGTCAGGCATCTTAGTATTATCAGGGTTATCATAGAAGACAACGTAGCATTTGCTTTTGGTCGCACCGGTAGGCGCGTTCACACGGTATCTGTCGTTCACGTGCTCCGGCTTAAGAAGGGCACCGTTCGCCTCACCCGGAAGGAAAGACAAGAGGAATCCGCCGAGGAAAGTGTCTGTTTCGTGTGTCTGACCGAAAACGAGAGAGGGATCATAATAGAATCCCTGATCCTCATCCTTCAAAACATATGTGCTGTCTGCACCGAAATAGTTCTTATATACTGACTCATCAAACTCGAATGTGATGTCAGCAGTATATTTGTTGCTGTAGCTTGCATCTCCAAGACAGGATGCCGCCATAAGTGCAACAGTAATCAAAACAATAAAATTTCTAATCATCTTTTTATTATAACTCTATATTAATTTCTGCAACATAAGTAGCCGGGCCTGTGAGCCATATATCCTTTGCAAGGCCTTCAGTTCCCGGAATGAAATCTACGGAAAGGTCATCCCTCTTTGCCTTTACCGCATATCTGATGCGGCCGCCAGACTCGACCGAGGACGGCTGGATGCCGTTCACATATGAAGCGAGCACTGAGGCAACGATTCCTGTTCCGCAGGCGAAGGTCTCATCTTCAACACCTTTCTCGTATGTGCGGACCTTGATTCCACCATCTGTCGGTTCCACAAAATTCACATTGGCCCCTACAGGCTGGAGTTCTACCGCATTGTATCGGATGTCCCTTCCTTCGTTTACTATATCATATTCTTCAAGACCCTTGACAAAACGCACATAGTGGCGGGTGCCGGTATCGAGAAAATATCCGTCAGATTCAACAGACGCACCAGTCAAAGACCCGTAGCGGCTATATTCCTGCACATCTTTCATCTTAAGACGCACCGTCTTTGCCGGTCCGTCGACTGAGAGAATCTCGGCAGTATGGAAACCGTCTGCAGCATCGAAATCAAAATGACTGATTCCACAGTCTGCAGCGAAAGCCACGATGCATCGTCCGCCGTTTCCGCACATCATTCCACCAGAGCCGTCGGAGTTGTAGTATACCATCCTGAAGTCATAGCCTTCGCCTGACTCCAGAAGCATCAGCCCGTCCGCACCGACTCCATAGCGGCGGTCACAAAGCGCAGCGATCTGCTGCTGTGACAGCTGAACGGCGCCGTCGCGGTTGTCCGCAATCAGGAAATCGTTTCCTGCACCCTGGTATTTATAGAATTTCATCTCTCAACAAATCTGCAAGGAGACGTACTCCTTCTGTTATCTTTTCAGGACTCATAAACGAAAAGTTCATACGCATCGTATTCTTTCCGCTTCCGTCCGGGTGGAAGAATTCTCCGGCAACATATGCAACGCCTGCATCAAGTGACCTGTCGTAGAACTTCACCGCCTCAAAGCCTTCCGGCATTGTGAGGAAGAGGAAAAGTCCTCCCTCAGGATGAGTCCAGGTCACGCCCTCCGGCATATGCTTTTCAAGCAGGCCGAGAAGCAGGTCTCTCTTTCCTTTATACAGTTCGATGCTCTTCTGAAGATTCGCATCAAGCTTACCGCTTGAAAGGAACTCCGCAGCAACATACTGGTCGAAGATCGGCGGGCAAAGGTCAAGCGACTGTTTGCACACATAGATCTTGTCCAGAATCTCAGGATGTGCAATAGCCCATCCGAGACGGAAACCGGGAGCGAAGATCTTCGAGAACGAGCCCAGGTGGATCACTCTGTCAGGATCCAGAGAGTACATTGTCGGGATGTGCTCACCCTCATATCTGAGTTCCCTATACGGGCTGTCTTCCACAATCAGGAAGTCATATTTCTGTGCAAGAGCGACAAGTCTCTGTCTCTCTTCAAGAGTAAGCGATTCTCCTGAAGGATTCTGGAAGTCAGGAATCATATAAAGGAAGCTGATGTGCTTTCCCTCTGCCTTGACTTCAGCGATGACATCCTCATATGCAGAGATATATGCGTCAATATCGGCATTGTGCGCCACTCCCCTGATGTCTGCACGGTATGACCTGAAGGACTGAAGTGCACCGAGATACGACGGACTTGAAGTCAGGATCACATCTCCCGGATTCACAAGCACCCTCGTGCATACGTCGATGCCCTGCTGCGAAGACGAAGTGATCTGTACTCGTTCCTGGTCCACGCCGCAGCGCTTCGCCACGGCTGCGCGCAGCTCCGGCACGCCCTGAGTAGCTCCATATTGGAATGCCTTGCTGCCGTATTTGTCAATCACCTCGGACATAGTCGCACGTATCTCCTCCAGCGGGAAGGTCTCCGCAGACGGATAACCTCCGGCAAAGGAATAGATGGCGTTAAGGTCAACCCTCTTGAAGATCTCCCTGACAGGAGACCTGAAGAATGACCCTACATCCTCGGAAAATCTATAGTCGTTCATATCCATTGTCAAGTTCACTCGGCTTCGTTCCAGAAGACTGCTAACGAAGCATATCCTCCAATGTAATCGAGCCTGAAGTCTTCTCGTCACGGTACTTCACGATCACAGGGCAGTAGAGGTGAACACCCTGCTCTGCTCCGGGACCCTTGCTTATAGGACGGCTTCCGGCCACTACCACAGCACCTGATGGAACGACCATCTGGCCGTTTTCGTTTGCTCTGATGTACTCGCCTGTAGTAGCGTCGAAGATCGCTGTCGAAGCGTTGATGATAACGCCTGTACCGATCACTGCGTTCTCCTTCACGATTGTACCCTCATAGATGCCGCAGTTTCCGCCGATGAAGACATTGTCCTCAATGATTACAGGAAGTGCACCTACCGGCTCGAGCACTCCACCGAGCTGCGATGCAGCTGAAAGGTGCACGTGCTTGCCCACCTGTGCGCACGAACCTACGAGTGCGTGAGAGTCGATCATAGTACCCTCGTCCACATAGGCTCCGATATTCACATATGCAGGCGGCATCATAATTACAGACGGAGCGAGGTATGCACCTGTGCGCACGCTGCTTCCGCCAGGAACGATGCGGACACCGTTCTCTACTGTGAACTTTCTTGTAGGGATCGTATGCTTGTCAAAGAAAGAGAACTGACCCTGGCTCATATCCTCCATCTTGCCGAGACGGAATCCGCTGAGGATCACTTCCTTGACCCAAGAGTTGACCTTCCACTCCCCATTCACCTTATCTGCAACTCTCACCTTGCCGTTCTCAAGGTCGGCAATGGTCTGATTGAACTTATCTAATTCTGTCATTGTCTTGTCAAATTAAAGCAGACCAAGAGGTCTGATGGTTTCGACCATAAGGTCGTATGTGCTCTGCTGAGCAGGAACGATAGGCAAACGGAGTTCGTTCCCGATGAGTCCCATAGCGTGCATCGCCGCCTTTGCCGGGATCGGGTTGCTCTCTACAAAGCAGTTGTTGAAAAGCGGAGTGAGCTTGGCGTTGAGTTCCTCAGCCTTCTCCATCTCACCGTTGCGGATGGCGGTTGTGAACTCTGCAAGAAGAGCCGGAGCCACATTTGAAGCAACGCTGATGATACCTGCACCACCCTTCTGCATCATCCATAGTGTGTCATCGTCGTTTCCGCTCAACACCTGGAATCCCTCCGGTGCACCTGCGAGGATGGCCTCGATCTGCTCGCGGTTGCCGGATGCCTCCTTTACCGCTACGACGTTAGGAATCTGTGCAAGTCTGAGGCAAGTCTCTGCCGTCATATTCACGCCTGTGCGTCCAGGCACATTGTAAAGCACTATAGGCTTGTCTGTCGATTCTGCCACAGCCTTGAAGTACTGATACTGTCCCTCCTGAGTAGGCTTATTGTAATAAGGCACTACGATGAGGAAGGCATCAACGCCATACGGCTCAAGCATCTTCATACTTCTGATTGTGTGCTGAAGGGAGTTTGTACCGCCTCCCACTACGACAGGAAGTCCCTTCGAATGCTCCTTGGCAATCTGGAGAACCTTGATGCGCTCCTCATCCTCAAGGCAAGGAGTCTCTCCTGTAGTTCCAAGCGGAACGAGGAAATCGATTCCCGCTTCCACCTGTCTGTCTACTGTCGCTGCAAAAGCCTCATAGTCCACCTCACCGTTCTTGAAAGGTGTGATGAGCGCTGTTCCGCAACCTGTCAAATCTATATTATGCATATTCTTGTTGTTTTCTATTCAAAAAACAGGTCCTTGAACTCGTGTACTCCGACGAGCCCGTCTGTCCTGAGGGCCGCCTCGACCGCGCCAGCGGCGAAACCCTCACGGGAGAAGGCCTCGTGCGACAATGTGAGTCGGTCGTTCAGACCTTCGAATCCTATTGTATGTGTGCCCGGGATCTCTCCGCAGCGAACCGACTGCACATCGGTCTTCACACCCATATTGCCGTCGACAATCTCTGCCAATGACTTCGCTGTGCCGCTGGGAGCATCGAGCTTGTGGCAATGGTGCATCTCCACCATATACGGGCTGTATCCGCCGAACTTTCCGAGAAGTCTGGTCATATAATCAGTAACCGCGAACATCACGTTCACGCCCACTGAGAAGTTGGTCGCCCAGATCATCGGAGTGCCGCATTTCTCGAAATATGCCACCACTTCATCCTTGATGTCGCCCCAGCCTGTAGTGCCCACCACCACAGCCTTGAAGTTCTCCGCAAGGAATCTGTAGTTTGCCCTGAATGCATCAGGAGTCGTGAAATCTATGCATACACACTCCTTCGCGAGAGCAGGATCTGTCTCAGTCACAGCCTCGCTCCAGCCGGCATATTCCAAACCACGGGTCTGGATGATCTTCTCGATCATCCTGCCCATCTTACCATAACCACTGATAAATAACTTCATATTCCTATTGTCATCTCTTTTTCGCAGGTAACTTCCGGTCGCTTGAAGTCCTAGTAAGTTTCAAGTTCTTCCGGGTTGTCGAAGAGGTGATCGTGAAGATCCTGAACCACCTCGGTAAGCTCCTCCCTGTCGACAACAAAGCTGATGTTCACAAACGAAGCACCCTGCGAGATCATATATACGTTACATCTCTTCAACGGCATAAATGTCTTCTTGAGCATACCGTTCAGACGGACGATGTTCTTTCCGATCACAGACACCTGTGCCTTGTCGTCATCAACGATGACATCACAGAACTCTGAGAGTTCCTCTACGAGTCTGTCGATCTTCTCACCCGCATCTACAGTCACAGAGATGTTCGCCTCTGAGGTACTGATGAGGTCTACAGACACCTTGTTCTCACTGAAGATCTCGAACACGCGGCGAAGGAAGCCTGAGGTGTTGATCATCTTCATAGAGAAGATATTGATCACCTTGATGTTCTCCTTGAACGAAACCGACTTCACACCGTCCTCGATGAGCTCGTTTCTGAGGATTGCAGTACCCTTGCCTGAAGGGTTCATAGAGTTGAGCACATAGAGAGGGATGTTCTTCTTCACAGCAGGCTCGATTGTAAGCGGGTGAAGCACCTTCGCTCCGAAGTGAGCCATCTCGGCAGCCTCCTCGAAAGAGATCTTCTCAAGATACTTTGTGTTCTTCACCTTGCGCGGATCAGCTGTGCGCACTCCGTCGACGTCTGTCCAGATTTCGATTCTCTCCGCATCGATGGCCATACCGATAAGCGATGCAGAGTAGTCTGAACCACCACGGCCGAGCACTGTCTGCTCACCTGCCATATTGGAAGCGATGAAGCCCTGAGTGATTACCGCGTTCATTCCTTCGTATGCCTCCGAAATGATGCCCGGCACTCTCGCTGCGATCTCGTCCACGATAGGCTCGCCCTTGAGGTATGAATCGTTTGTCACCATCATCCTGCGTGCATCCACAAAACCTGTCTTGATGCCCTTCGCATTCATAGTGAAGCAGATGATGGTCGATGAAAGGAGTTCACCGTTTGATATGAGGATGGCCTTGTTGCGGTCTGAAAGTTCGCCCACAGCACAGATCGCATAAGCCAGCTTGTCGAGGTCGTTGCAGATCTCGTTCACGCGTGCGAGAGCCTGCTCCATAATCATCGGACTCTGCTCGAGGAGTTCCTTGACGAGATTGACGTGACGCTCACGGAGCTGTCCGAGAAGTTCAGTCGTCTGAGCCAGGTCCTGCGATGCTGCAGAATCGGCGATCTTGTAAAGAAGGTCGGTGATCTTCGAAAGGGCCGACACCACTACGACCGGCTTCTGGTCGAGTTTGCTTCCGACGATGAATATTGTTCTTGTGATGGCTTCGAAATTCGCTACCGAAGTACCACCAAATTTCATCACTATCATAATATCATCCATTGTCTGATATTATGATAGTGTTCATCTAACCCCTGTCACTTCGTGACAGCCCCAAGGGGCATACCGTCTCTCTTCGTTCGACGGGCGGCAAATGCCGCGGCGCACAGCGCCCACCTATCATAATACCAGTTGTTCGTTTTCTATAGCTGTGGCGGTTTTTGGGCAAAAGCTGACACAGCTGCATTCATTTTCTGTCAATTTCAGTGATTTCAGGATGAGCTGTGCCTCAAATTGACTAAAAAGCGTCACAGCTCACTATATCAACCCATTATTATTCCATACATACGGACATATTGGGCCGTTGCTGTTTCTATGTCCGCGAGGGATATGCATTCCTCATCACGATGTGCTACAAGAATGGTTCCTGGGCCGCAGAGGATCTTGCGGTCGAAGCAGGTAAGCTGAGGTGCATCGCTTCCGAAGGCCACTGGCTTCGACTCGAATCCCGGGAGCACTTCAAATCTGCTTGGAGTGTCGCCGCCGAACGCCTTAACGCTCATAGCCCTCTGCCAAGGCGCCACTTCCTTTGTCACAAAATCCGACCCGTCCTGTACCTTCGGACGTCCGAAACGAAGTTTTGCCTCTGGTCCGGCAATGTTCTTCATAATGTTGCATACCATCTCGTCCGACTCGAATGTGGTCCTGAAATACACCCTGCAGCTGAGAGCATCACTGAGAATGTTCTGAGGATTGTCGCTGACAAGCTTTCCTATATTCCAGGTGGTCTCGCCGAGAATCGGATCATACGGGAACACGATGCTGCGCAATGCGTTTACAAAATCATTGAAATACATTATCGCACTCTGCCCGTGCTGAGGGTAGCCCGAGTGGCAGGCCTGACCGGTGAATGTGACCTCGAATGACTTGGTTCCCTTTGCGGCAGAAGCCATACAGTTGTCGGTAGGCTCTCCGACGATCACCCAGTCCCAGGTCTTGCCGGTCTCTGCAGCCATAGCGCTGAATGCCTTTGCACCGAACGATCCGGTCTCTTCGCCGGCAAGGAGCAGCAGACCGAAATCTGTATGTCCCTTCGACTCAAGGACCTTGCAGGCCTCATACATCGCAAAGATCTGACCCTTGGCATCTGATGATCCTCTGCCAGTCACTTTCGACTCTGAAAACTCCGGAGAAATATATGGAGGGACAGTATCGAGATGGGTGCAGAAAACCACCTTAGGTTCACCCCAAGATACAAGAAGATTCCTTGTGCCGTCACCGACTTCGAAAACGTCGGTTCTTCTGCCTGGTGCGCTCAGCTCAACTGCTAGCATATCAGCCAGTTCCGCCTCTTTTCCAGAAGTGGAATCGACACTGAGGATTCTATGAAAAAAGTCCAAGTCCATATACGTAAAATGCAAAGAACACGCAATGACGCATTCTTTGCAAATATACGGAAAAATACAATATGACAATTAGGCTGATTGCACTAATTTACAACGACTTCATCAAGGAAAAGGAAGCCTCTCATCGTGCTTCTGTATGCGTGGTAACGGACATATCTTGCCTGGCAGTCGCAAATCGTGCTGAAGTCCTTGAAGAGGAGGTCAGGAGTGGTCACCGGAACATCGTTCCATACTGTCGCCACAAGAGTGAAATTCTCTCCGTCTTCAGACACGAGGATGTCGACCTTTGAAGGCATAAACACTCCCGGTCCGATAAGCTGCATAAAGGTTCCTCCGACATAGCTTACGGTCTGGACATTCCCAAGATCCACAGTCACATCGATATCCGAAAGAAAGCCCTGCCAACGGTTGTCGCTGTATGTCCATCCTCCTATCACTCCATCAGTGAAAGTCTTCTCTCCAGCTGCCTGGTACCAATCCTGTATCGGTCTGTTATAGATGACTTTACATCCTTTTGCCTTATGCTCGAGGCCTGTCTGTGCAAGCTTGCGTTCACCGTACTCGGAAGCAAGGTCAAAGGTCGCATAACCCTTGTTTTTCAGGCAGTCCAATGCCAGCAGAACTCTTCTGCGGAAGTCAGCCAGATCCTTCTTTTCAGGCTGGCTCCAGCCAGTCTCGGCAATGGCTATTGTCCTTGGCCAGTACATATATTCCGCGTGCTCGTCGGTCACCACATACTCTGTCCAGAGATTGGCCTGGACTCCCTTAAGATAACCCACCTTGTCCTGAGGCATAGAAGGTTCAATCGGCTCATAGACATACACAGAATCCAACGGAAGATAACCACCGATAGACTCAGGTTCCTTGAACGGAGCATCCTGAGCGTGATCGAGATAGCAGTAGCGGCCAGGAGTCATAATGACGTCGTGTCCCATTTCCATAGCCTTGATTCCGCCCTCGGTTCCTCTCCAGGACATTACGGCCGCACCCTCTGCAAGGCCACCGTCAAGAATCTCATCCCAACCTATTACTTTTCTGCCCTTGGACTCGACATATCTTGCTATGCGCTTGATCATATAGCTCTGCAGTTCATCAACGCTCTGCAGGCCTTCCTCTGCCATACGAGCCTGACACTTGGGACATTTCTTCCAATGCTCCTTGTTTGCCTCATCGCCTCCGATATGGATGTACTCTGAAGGGAAGAGGTCAATCACCTCATCAAGGACAGTTTCGAGGAACGTGAATGTCTCTTCATTTCCCACGCAGAACTCGCCCTGGGTATATGGTTTTCCGGTGCAGCTGAGCTCAGGATAAGCTGCCAAGACTTCTTCACTGTGACCAGGAAGCTCGATTTCAGGAATCACCTCAATATGATGATTATGAGCATATTGAATCAGCTCACGCATATCATCCTTCGTATAGTAGCCGCCATATGCACCCGGATCTCCCTCCTCAGCATAATGACGGTTTCCGGCCCACCAGTCCTTCCACTGATGCTGCGGACGCCAAGCTGCGAAAGATGCAAGACGCGGATAGGCATCAATCTGAAGACGCCATCCTGCCGCATCAGTAAGATGGATATGCATACGGTTCATCTTGTACATAGCCATCGCATCTATCTGCTTCTTGAGGAAATCCACGCTTCTGAAATGTCGTGACACATCGAAATGTACACCACGATAAGGGAAACGAGGATAGTCATAGATTTCGCAATAAGGGATCGATTTCTGTCCCTCAGCATCCGAAATCAACTGATTCAAAGTCTGCTGTGCATAGAACACCCCCGCCGGATCAGAAGAAGTGATGGTCACTCCTTTCTTGTCCACTTTAAGTCTATACGACTCTGCGGGCATACGTCCCTCCGGCAAAGCGACATACTTCACCTTCGGCTCTCCGTCAAAACGATATTCACCGTTATTGATATTGACCTCTGCCGGAACTGGAATCAAATTCTCGATTCCCTGGGCGTTTGCTTGAAAAACACTAATGCCCAGAAGGACAGTGCTAATGAGTACAATGATATTTTTAAATGACTTATGCATATACTTGTAGATTGAACATACAAATATAACATTTATGACTCAAAGGAAACATCTAGTTGTTAAATCAATACACCTTTGGAGAGTTTTGGGCGATTCGTGGATAAGGTGTGGCTGAACTGGATGAATTGGAGTGAAAATCGAGACACCTTTGGAGAGTTTTGGGCAAATCTGGACTAAGGTGTAGCTGAACTGGATGAATTTGATGTGCGCCCCTTTTGTTGGACGGTTTAACTTCCGATATTGATTTTGTGGCCGTGGCACTCAGCATGCGGAGCAGCCCTTGGGCTGAGCTGCGCAGCTTGCTGAGAAGCGCTGGCTGGCGTATTTGCCAGCGCTGG
>JAFYXE010000066.1 GCA_017546275.1 Bacteroidales bacterium
CCCCAAATGCCACCTTCTTTCCAACTCCTACGGGAAACAGGAAGGACAGGCAACGGAGGCAGCAAGGTACGGAATATGCTCATTGTATGCGTCTGGGAGTCGGTTCCAGTTGCTTTTGAGTGGTAAAAGTGTTAAATTTGAGGTTGCGATCAGGCGCTGAAGGCGCTGAAATGACACACATTATGACAAAAAGAGTAGTAATTACCGGAATGGGCGTCATATGCCCTATCGGAAATGACGTTCAGACATATTGGAACAACCTTCTTGAAGGAGTCTGCGGAATCGACTTCATCCAGTCCATCCCGACTGACGACCTTCCTGTGAAGATAGCCGGAGAGGTAAAGAACTTCAATCCGGCAGACTATGAGATCGAGCCTGCATTTGCAAGAAAACAGGACAAGTTCACTGTCTATGCAGTCGCTGCAGCGTGGCAGGCTGTGAAGCAGGCAGGCCTGAGTTCCGCAGAGGGCGGCAACATCGATCCGTTCAGGTTCGGAGTCTATGTCGGCTCCGGCATCGGTGGATTCTCGACAATGATGCGTGAATCCGAAAAGATCCTTACAGAGGGATCAAGGTGGGTTTCTCCGCTTTTTATCCCTACAATGATATCCAACATCGCAGCCGGCAACATCGCGATCAGGAACAACGCCTGCGGCCCTTGCCTTCCGGTGGTGACCGCCTGTGCGACATCTACCCACGCGATCGGCGAAGCCTTCCGTGCAATCAAGTACGGCTATGCAGACGCCATCATCGCAGGTGGCTCCGAGGCTGCGATCATCCCGCTTGCGATCGCAGGCTTCGCAAATGCAAAGGCCCTCTCGCGTGCGGAAGACCCTAAATACGCATCCCTTCCGTTCAACAGGAACAGAGGCGGCTTCGTGATGGCCGAGGGCGCAGCGATGCTCATCCTCGAAGAGTATGAGCACGCGAAAGCACGAGGCGCAGAGATCCTTGGAGAGATATCAGGCTATGGCAACACTTGTGACGCTCATCACGTGACTGCTCCAAGACCTGACGGTCTCACGCAGTCGGCTGCCATCAGGGCAGCTCTTGATGAGGCCGGATACACCTCTGATGATGTTCTCTACATCAATGCGCACGGCACAGGAACTGCCCTCAATGATGTTTCCGAGACAATGGCGTTCAAACAGGCCCTGGGCGAAGACGCATACAAGGCGCACATCAGTTCCACAAAGGGCGCGACCGGGCATATGCTCGGAGCGGCCGGCGCTGTGGAGGCCGTGGCATCTGTCCTCGCACTCAAGAACGGCATCGTCCCTCCGACCATAAACCTCGATGAGATCGAGCCGGAGTGTGATCTGGACTATACTCCGAACACGCCGGTGAAGGCAGACATCACTATGGCTGCCTCTGACTCGCTCGGCTTCGGCGGACACAACGGATGCCTGGTATTCAGAAAGTACACGAACGAATAGGAACAATAGAGACCCTGTTATGAACAACATTGACAAGATAAGGGAACTTGTGGCGCGCAGGGAGACTGCACGCATAGGCGGCGGACAGAAGAGAATCGATGCCCAGCACGCCAAAGGCAAGCTTACTGCACGAGAGAGACTCGACCTCCTTCTTGACGAAGGCAGTTTCGAGGAGTTCGATATGTTCGTGCAGCATCGTTGTACGAATTTCGATATGGAAAAGAGCAAGTACGACGGAGACGGAGTGGTGACCGGTATGGGAACCGTCGACGGTCGTCTTGTATATGTCTTTGCACAGGATTTCACCGTGAACGGTGGATCTATGTCGGAGACTATGGCTCAGAAGATATGCAAGGTTATGGATATGGCCGTATGCAACGGTGCGCCTTTCATCGGTCTCAATGACTCGGGTGGAGCACGTATCCAGGAGGGTGTCAACTCTCTCGCGGGCTTCGGTGAGATTTTCGAGAGGAACATCCTCGCCTCCGGCGTCGTGCCTCAGATCTCAGGCATCTTCGGACCTTGCGCAGGCGGTGCCGTATACTCTCCGGCGCTGACCGATTTTACAGTGATGATCAAGGATACATCCTATATGTTCCTCACTGGCCCGGGAGTGGTGAAAGCCATTACCGGTGAGGTGGTTACGCAGGATGAACTCGGCGGAGCGAGTGTGCACGCCAGCAATAGCGGAGTGGCGCATTTCGCCGCGGAGAACGAGGCTGAAGGCATCGAGACCATCAAGGCCCTGCTCAGTTTCCTTCCTTCAAACAACCGTGAGGAGGCTCCGTTTGTGGAGACTTCAGATTCTCCGGGACGTTACGACGATTCGCTCAACGATATCGTTCCGGACAACCCGAACAAGGCCTACGATATGTACAAGGTCATCGGAAGCATCGTGGATGACGGAAAGTTCCTTGAGGTGCACAAGAGCTGGGCGAAAAACATCATCGTGGGATTCGCGCATATGTACGGACGCTCTGTGGGCATCGTGGCTAACCAGCCTAAGATCCTCGCCGGTGTGCTCGACATCAACGCTTCGCGCAAGGCTGCGCGTTTCGTCCGCTTCTGCGACGCCTTCAACATCCCTATCGTGACATTGGTGGATGTGCCTGGCTTCCTCTGCGGAACACAGCAGGAATACGGCGGCATCATCACCCACGGAGCGAAACTCCTCTATGCATACGGTGAGGCGACAGTTCCGAAGGTGACAGTCACTTTGAGAAAGTCATATGGAGGTGCGCATATCACAATGAGCTGCAAGCAGTTGCGTGGAGATATAAACTATGCTTGGCCATCTGCCAGCATCGCTGTGATGGGAGCCGGCGGAGCAATGGAGATCCTTTATTCAAAGGACATAAAGTCTATTGAGGATCCGCAGGAAAGGGTACGTATGGCAGAGGAGAAGAAGAAGGAATACAACGACCTCTTCTGCAATCCTTACACAGCAGCAAGCTACGGCTACATCGACGACATCATCGAGCCGCGCAACACACGCTTCCGCGTGATCCGCGCTCTCGAACAACTTGCAGGAAAGAAACAGTCAAATCCTTGGAAGAAGCACGACAATCTTCCTCTCTAACATAAAAGGTTATGGATAATACTACAGCAGCTGTCATCGCGCTCGCATTGAAACAGTACATCGATGCGCTCTGCCACGACAAGGAAAGCTACATCATTACCATCAAAAGGAAATAGAGATGAACGAAAAGAAATATACCATCAACGGTAAGGAATATAATGTTGCTATAAACTCATACACAGGTAGTTATGCGGAAGTGACCGTGAACGGCACTGTGTATCAGGTGAAGATAGAGGATGCGTCGTCAGAGGCACAGCCTGCCCCTTCAGTCAGACCTTATGAAGCCCCTGTAGTCGAGGTGCAGCCTCAGACAGTGCCGGCTCCGGTGCCGTCAGGCAACGCGAGGCCGGTGAACGCGCCGCTTCCGGGAGTCATCATCGGAGTCAAGGTGAAGGTGGGGGATGTTGTGAAAGAGGGTCAGGCCGTGGCCATACTCGAAGCGATGAAGATGGAGAATGAGATCCAGGCCGAATTCGACGGCACAGTCGTCTCGGTGGACGTGGCAGAGGGCGACTCTGTTCTTGAGGGTGCCCCGATAGTAACAATAGCATAATACTGTTATGAACGCATATATGTTTCCCGGACAGGGTTCGCAGTTTCCGGGAATGGCGAAGGAACTCTATGAGACCGATCCGAAGGCCCGCGAACTCTTCGACAGGGCAGACGAGATCCTCGGTTTCAAGATCACTGAAATAATGTTCAACGGCACTGCAGAGGAACTCAAGCAGACCAAGGTCACCCAGCCGGCGATTTTCCTGCATTCTGTCATCCTCGCTATGTGCAGTCCCGATTTCAAGCCTGATATGGTGGCGGGCCACTCTCTCGGAGAGTTTTCGGCACTTACTGCGGCAGGTGCTCTTGATTTTGAAGACGGACTTCGTCTCGTCGCGATCCGAGCAATGGCTATGCAGAAGGCCTGCGAGGCCAACCCGGGTACAATGGCTGCCATCCTTGCCCTTTCGACAGATAAGGTTGAGGCCATCTGCGAAGAAACGGAAGGGGTGGTAGTTCCGGCAAACTACAACTGCGAGGGCCAGATCGTGATCTCAGGCTCGGTGGAGGCAGTGTCTGCGGCTTCCGAAAAGATGAAGGCGGCAGGAGCAAGACGAGCTCTCATCCTCCCGGTGGGCGGCGCCTTCCATTCGCCTCTTATGCAGCAGGCGGCGGACGAACTTGCGGCCGGCATCGAAAGCGTTGCTTTCAAGGCTCCTGTATGTCCTGTATACCAGAATGTTACAGCCTTGCCTACGACGGATCCGGCAGAGATAAAGAAGAACCTTCTTGCTCAGTTGACCGCTCCGGTGAAGTGGACTCAGACAGTAGAGAATATGGTGGCTGACGGCGCAGACAACTTCGTCGAGTCCGGTCCTGGCAAAGTGCTCCAGGGACTGGTGTCGAAGATCGCGGCGGGCAAAGTCACCGTGACCCAATTGTAGAAGAATGAAGAAAGATATAAAGTTCTCCCTCGTATATAGGGATATGTGGCAGTCGTCGGGAAAGTATGTTCCGACAGCCGCACAACTCAAAGAAGTGGCTCCGGCGATTATCGGGATGGGGTGTTTTGACCGTGTCGAGACCAATGGAGGCGCATTCGAGCAGGTGAACCTGCTCTTCGGAGAGAACCCGAACAAGGCTGTCCGCGAATGGACAGCCCCTTTCCGCGAGGCCGGCATACAGACGCATATGCTCGAGCGCGGCCTTAACGCATTGAGAATGAATCCGGTTCCGGCAGACGTCCGTGAACTTATGTATAAGGTCAAGAAGGCTCAGGGTACCGACATTTCGCGTTCGTTCTGTGGCCTTAACGACCACCGCAACCTCCGCCTCAGCGTGGAATATGCAAAGAAGGCTGGAATGATCTCTCAGGTGGCCCTCTCCATAACCAACTCTCCTGTCCACACTGTGGATTACTATATGGGAGTAGTGGACAAGGTCGTGGAATACGGCTGTGACGAGATCTGTCTCAAGGATATGGCCGGCATCGGAAGACCGGCTTTCCTTGCCGAACTCACTGCCCGCATCAAGAAGAAATATCCTTCTATGGTCGTACAGTATCACGGCCATTGCGGACCGGGCTTCTCGCCTGCCTCGATGCTCGAGGTGGCTCGCGCCGGCGCAGACTATCTGGACGTTGCCGTAGAGCCGCTTTCGTGGGGAAAGGTGCATCCGGACGTGATAACCGTCCGCGAGATGCTCAAGGCTGACGGCTTCGGCGTAAAAGATATCGATATGCAGGCATATATGGAGGTGCGCAGCCTCACCCAGAAGTATATCGACGACTTCCTCGGCTATTGGATCGACCCTACGAATTCGCATATGAGTTCTCTCCTTGTGGGCTGCGGCCTTCCGGGAGGAATGATGGGCTCGATGATGGCCGACCTCAAGGGCTTCCACGGCGCGATCAACGCTTCGCTCCGCGCCCAGGGCAAGCCTGAACTGACCGTCGACCAGCTGATGCTGATGCTTTTCCAGGAAGTGGAATATGTATGGCCTCGTCTGGGCTATCCGCCTCTCGTGACTCCGTTCAGCCAGTATGTAAAGAACACTGCCCTGATGAATCTTATGAACATCCTCAAGGGGCAGCCTCGCTGGACAACCATCGACAAGGACACCTGGAATATGATTCTCGGCAGAATGGGCCAGCTTCCTGGTCCGCTCGATCCGGAAATCATCGCCCTTGCAAAGCAGAAAGGCTATGAATTCTATACGGGCAATCCTCAGGACGAGTTCCCGGACGAACTCGGGAAGTATCGCCAGATGATGGCGGAAGAGGGATGGGACTGCGGTCAGGACGATGAGGAACTCTTCGAAATGGCAATGCACGAAAGACAGTATCGCGACTACAAGACCGGAGTGGCTAAGGAACGTTTCAACAAGGAACTTGCTGTGGCCAGGGCAAAGATCGGGGAGCAGTATCCTGACGCGGAACCGGTGCAGGCTCCGGTAAAGGGCCAGGTCCTCTGGAATCTCGATATGGATGATGCGTCCTCGGCTCCTGTCATCGGTACGGCCGTGGCAGCTGACGAGCCTCTCGGATATATCCAGACCTACTACGGTCTGATCGAGATTATGCCTATGTCTGACGGCCACATCATCGCCACCTGTGCAAAGCAGGGAGACAAGGTCCAGAAGGGTGATACAATCGCATTTGTGCGTAAAAAGTAAACCTCTGCACATAGCAAAAACCTCTACAATTACTCTCTACAAAGATTTTTGAGAAATTGGTTTTATGCTATATAAGACGTTGATTTATAGTAATATAAGTAGAGTGGTCCTCGCATTGTTAAGGTCCACTCTTTTTTGTTGGGTTTCCTCTACAATCTGAAAAATATTAAATTTGTTCTTAAATAAATGAAAACAGCACAATCTTATGTTCGGAAAAAGGAAGACTGACAAGCTTATAGATGATGTTGACCGCTACTTCGACCTTATGGGTCAAATGGTCGCTGTCTTCAAGGATGGGGTCAGGAATTATCTCTACTCCAACGCAAACGAATTCAACGAAAACCTTATGCGTATGACCGCCCTGGACAGTGAGGCGAGTGTGCTCAGAAGGGAGATCGAGAACGCTCTCTATACCCAGACTGCACTCGTTCGTTCAAGGGGAGACGTTATGCGTCTTTTCGAGAAGACAAGAAACATCACAGACATCCTGAGCGAGAGCCTTTTCCAGTTTGAAATCGAGACACCTTTCATACCGTCCGAGCTGAATCAGGAGTTCATAAGATTGACTGATTTCTCTACACTTGCCGTGGAAGCGGTGGTTCCTGCCGCCAAGGCGTATTTCTCATCTCCTGAATCTGTCCCAGACAAGATCAGCAGGACTTATTTCTATGTCAAGGAGGCTGTGAAGTATTCACAGACTATCAAGCGTACGGTATTCCACAATATGCCTTCCATCAAGTTGAGTGAGAAGTTCCACCTGCGTTATTTTGCGCTACATATCGAGAATATGGCAAAGGCTGCCGAGAACGTTGCGGATCAGCTTGCCGTAATGGCCATCCGTAGAACATTGTAGTATGCCGGTTTTTTGCCTCATATTGTTTTTGACCGTGGCGTCTGTCTGGTTCTTCACCAATGAGTTCCGTACTCTGTTCGGTGTGTATGAGCCGACTTGCGTCGTGCGCTCGTCATCCTTTGGGGCAATTGTATCAGTAGTCTTTCTTCTTTCAGTCTATGCCGGAGGCTTTGGCGATGTACAGGACGCTTTGCTCCGTAATTTACCGACCTGCAGCATCGGATGTGAGCAGATGATGATAATGTTGATGGCCTCGTTGCTGTCGGTTGGCCTGATGAGGATGCTGAAGGTCGAGGCGTCCATCTGTTATGCGTTCCTGGGTGCGCTCGGTGCCTTTTATCTTGTCCAGAAGGGAAGACTCCTTGCTGACTGGACTGCGGTGATCTCTTTCTTTGCAGCTCCATTGTCCGCCTTTGTGGTGGCCTATGGCATAAGGTCGCTGCTCAGATCTTTCATTCGCAGAATCAATGTACATATCTTCACGCTTTCGTACTATATGCGTATCGCTGTCATTCTCGTTCTTGTTATGACCGCCATTGCTTTGGGAGTCAACTGGGGCGGCTTCATTATGGGAATCGGCGGAATGATAGAATTCCCGACGCCTGAAGCGATACCGTATTTCACGCTTGCGACAGTGGTACTGCTGTTCCTCCTGTTTTATCCTTTCAGGTATGAGGCGAACGCAGAGCCTGCAGGGATTTTTGCGGACTTCTCCATCTATGCTGTAGTGTCGGTGGGATGTGCGGTAGTCATCCCGATGCTTTTCTTCTCTTTTGATGTGACTGCCGGATCATTGGGGATGAGTCCCGTGCCGCTTTCCGTATCCTCGCTCACGTTGGCTGCCGTAGCCGGCGTCGAACTTGCGCAGAAGTCGAAACTCATTGAAGCCAAGGAATATCTGAAGGAATTTTCAGCTGTCACAGCATCTCCGGCTGTGTCATTTGCATTCGCCTTTATTATGCTTTATATGATAGGCCGCGATCCGGAGAACTATCTTGTGGACTTTGCTGTAATGGCTACTGTGATGATGGGGCTTGTGGCGATGGTGTTCAGCGGTTATGTGCGCAATCAGCGTGCAAAGGATGAAGCTACGGATAGGGTGCTGTATGCGCAGCGTCAGCAGATCTATGAGCACAGCCGTGCCTTGAACGATATGGAACTCAAGGTGGTGCTGTCGGAGAATCAGGCATTGCACAATGCTGTGGAAATGAAGAGGAAAGAGGTTGTGAATGTGGCTTTGAGCATAGTTGAGCAGCGGGAGTTTCTCGAGTCGTTGAGCGATACCGTGAAGAAACTTGCCAAATCCGAAGACGAGAAGGAAACAAAGAAGCTCATCTCCGAACTCGATCTTGCTCTGAAGCAGAGGCTTTCTTACGAACGCGATGTGGATTCCCAGTATTTCTATGCACAGGCAGAGTCGCTCCACGAAGATTTCAATGCAAAGCTTTCTGAGAATTTCCCGAATTTGACTCAGCAGGAAAAGCGCCTCGCGACGTTGCTGAGATTGGGCTTTTCATCAAAGTATATAGCGTCTCTGATGAACATTACCCCAAAGAGTGTCGAGATCAGCAGATACAGACTGAGGCAGAAACTCAACCTCGACAAAGGAGACAATCTAGTTAATTTCATCAAATCAATATAACCAAACTATTAACAACTAAACCTTACAGACAATGAAAAAGGTAATCATTTCGCTTTTCGCGCTTATGGCTGCGATGACTGCGTTCGCTCAGGAGAATGCTGAGACGAATCAGTACGGACAGAAGGTGAAGTCTGTTCCTGTTACTGCAGTTGCCCAGGATGGTATCCTCGTGTTCCAGAACAAGGAGGCTAACTACAAGTTCTGGTTTGATATCCGTGTGCAGGGAGACGCTGCTGTCTTCTTCGGATATGACAAGAACCTCACCCAGATCGGTAACGGCATGCTTATGCGCCGTACTCGTTTCGCTGTGAAGGCTCAGCTCGACAAGAACTGGTACGGTGAGCTCGATACTGACTGGACTTCAGGTACTCCTGAGATCAAGGATGCTTATCTCGGCTTCACAGGTGTCGAGAACCTTGAGATCAAGGTCGGTAACTTCAAGGAGAACTTCTCTATCCAGAGAAACACAACTTCACGTTATCTTCAGTTTATGGAGCGTCCGATGGTGACATATCTTGCACCTTCACGCCATATGGGTATCAATGTAAAGTACTCTCTCCCTCATATCTGGGCCAGTGCAGGTGTGTTCGGACCAGCTCTTGAGGATGCTGAGACAATGACAGCTTTCCAGGACGGTAACAAGGACTACGGTTTGAACTGCGGTCTTTCTTACACAGGCAAGGTGGTGTATCGCCCGATCAACAACAAGACAACTTCACTCCACATCGGTGCGGCTGCTTCTTACAGAAATCCTAAGACTTCAGGCGGTGCTGATGGTTACAACGCAATCCGTTACAGCACTCGTAACACAACAGGCGTCAACCGTAAGAAGTATATGGATACAGACGCTATCTCATACCTCGACCACGAGTTCGCTTATACATTCGAGCTTGCAGGACACCACAAGGGTCTCCGTTGGGAGGGTGCTTACATCGCACGTAAGCCTTTCGTAGACGAGACTAAGTGGGAGGCAAAGGTCGGCGAGAATCCAAACTTCCAGCAGGCTTGGGGTTGGTATGTACAGGCAGGATACCTCCTCTTCGGCGGAAGCCAGAACTACGATGCCGGCGGAGCTAAGTACACTCGTACGACAAACGGCAGAAACTGGGGTGACATCGAGCTCTGCGCTCGCGTCGAGTATTGCGACTTCAACATCTCCAAGTACGCGATGGGAGGTTCGGCTTATGCTTACTCACTCGGTATCAACTACCACGTGACCAAGAACGTCAAGTTCGTGATCAACTACCAGTACAACGATCAGGACGTATTCGCAAACGGTAAGGGTGCTCAGGACGGTACTGACAAGACTGCCAAGAAGCCTTACAGCACAGGTTATGATGCTGCAGGTAATGTATGCGCATACCCTGGTGACATCCTTAACGGAGGTAGCGGCAAGGGTATTGACTATCATATGCTCGCGTGCCGTTTCCAGGTTGCATTCTAATCAACACAAACCAATATTAACTAACATTTAAACACAAAAACATTATGAAAAAGTTTTTCGTACTCGCAGCTGCGGCTGCATTCGCACTCGTTGCTTGTAACAAGGACAACCCTATCGTAGATGGTAGCGGAAACCAGGGTGGCAACGACACAAAGGTAACAGGCGTTGTTCTCAACGAGCTTTCAGGTGCTGACAAGTTCATCGAGCTTTACAACACAACTGACAAGGAG
>JAFYXE010000067.1 GCA_017546275.1 Bacteroidales bacterium
GGAACAAACATCACTTAACACCCTGACCACAAACCACTTAGGTGCCACCCCAAATTACAGTCGGGTTGGGAATTCAGCGATACGGAGAGTGGTGCAGCCGTATGGGATGAGTTCGATCCACACTTCCTCGCCGGTGTCGTCACCATCCTCACGGTAATATGCGATCTGGCCTGTCGAGCCGTTGTACTCCTTCCAAGGCTTGATAACCACGGCCTTCGCCTTGATGCTTACCGGCGCATTCTCAAGATTCCAAGGGTATGCACCCGCATCCGGACGCACCTCAACCTTGAAATTCTCCGCCATCAGCTCAGGAGTCATATCCTTGAGACGGAAACCGTAGTTCCAAGGCGTATCAGACACACAGGTATAGTAGTAAGGACCGTATTTCCCTTCATATGACGCCTCGAACTCGTGCTTCTCCCACTTCTCTTCCATCCTGAGTGCATACACAAGCGGTCCACGCTCTACAACTGTGGCTCCGTCATACCAATGACTGATGCGCACCTCCATAGGGAAGGTAAGCGTAACTGTATCACCCTTAGCCCATTCGCGTGAAATGCGGACGGTCACTCCAGCCTTCGACAAACAATTTACATTCACGCCGTTCACCTGGACATAAGCCCCGTCACACCACTCCGGAATACGGAAATAAAGCGGGAATTCAGCCTTCTTCACCTTCTTCGAAGCGAAGTCGACAGTCACCTTCACTGTCTCGTCGAAAGGATAGAATGTCTCCTGCTTCAAGGACACCTCGACACCGCCTGCAACCTTTGCATTCACTGTCGAAGGAGCATATACAAACGCCGCGAGGCCGCCGTCTGCACTGGCATACCAGAGGTTCTGGGTGAACTTTGGCCAGCCCTGGTGCATATTGCAAGAACAGCAAGGATAGCCGTTGAGCACACCGAAAAGGTTGTCGTTATCCTCGTGCTGAGTCACGAAGTTTCTCCACTCACGTGAGCACGCAATCTGATTTGTCTGCTGATAATACTGACGTCCGTCGTAGGCATCTGTAGCCTGGGTCGGAAGAGCATTGAACGCCACTCTTTCAAGGTGGTCAGCCCACTGAAGGTCACCTGTAGCCTGGAGCATCTCCTCGAGAGAATACATCATCTCCACAGCTGTACAGAGCTCGGACCCACGGGTAGGATCACCGAAATGAACCTGCTCGTCACCAGCCCAGAGACCGGTAGGAAGACCGAAGGTATGACGGATGGTCTTGAGGGCCTGCTTCGGAGCCTCCAGATCCTTAGGATCCTGGGACCTCTGCCACCAGATGACAGGCTCCTTGAAGCCGTGGGCCAGGTTTACGGTATGCATAGAGTTCTGAGTGCGGAGTTCGTTGGTCTCGCCCCAGAACATAGCAGTCCAAGGAGTGGTCTGGCTGTGGATGAGGTCACCGAGTTCGAGAAGGAACCCGTCTCCTGTGATATTGTAGAGCCAGTAAACCATATCGAGGTTGTCGCCTCCGCGCCACTCACCCCAGAAAGTCCAATGGTCGAGCGGTTTCTCCGGAAGATTGGCCAACTGATATCTGAAATATCCGGTCATCACGTCGATGACGCGCTGATCACCGGTAGCCATATAATACTGCTTGAGAATCTTGAGGGCAACCATCTTAGGCCACCAGTCTTCTGCCTTTCCTCTCTGGAATCCCTCAATGTACTTGCGGGAGATCCTGTTGCCGAAATATCCGTCCTCGTAAACCATTGTCAGCATAGCCTCCGACCACACTGTCGCCTTCTTTATAAGTTCCTCGTCACCAAGGAGATATGCAAGCGGCATAAGACCGTCGAGCCAATATGGTCCGCGCTCCCAGGTGTCGCCTTCGCCGCCTATCCAGGCGTTGTCGGCTCCCACCACCTCGGCATACAGTTCGTCGAGATGGCCGGTCATTCCGTCCTTCTGCCTTACGAGCTGGTCATAGAGCCAGCCCTCTGCCTTGATAGCTCCGATAGGAAGTTCGGCGTACTGAGTCGGCGCAAGAGGCGCACGGTTGAAGATGTAGTCCTGAGCCGAAGCCGACAAGGCCGAAAGGGCCAGGACTGTCATTATGATGATTCTTTTCATATGCTATTTTGTGAAGAAGCCGAGAGTTGATTTCACTGATCTCCAGCTGCTGTCTTTATAGTTGATCATTCCAGCGCCGTTGAGCCACATACCGGTGGATCCGCCGCCGTCGAGGTTCATTGCGTGAACACATCCGATGCTCTTCATAATCGGTCCGAGTTCCTTGATGTATGCGCCCTGGCTCGCGTCGATGCGGCCGTCGCAGATGAAGAGGACGATCTTGCCGTCAGCAGTCACGCCCACAGCTGATCTGTCAGGATGGGCAGAATACACTCCCGACTCGTCCCAACACTCGAAATTGGTATAATAATGAGTATCGTCCACCATTGAGTTGTCTGCACAAACCAGGCCGTCATAAAGCACCATAGGGCCGCAGCTGATCGCATAATATGGCTCCCAGCTTACCGCCGGAACAGGTGAAGTCGCTGTGACTTTGCCATATTTTGCCTGACCAACTACATTAGGCTGAGGCCTGTCATAATAGTAGAATGTACCCTGCTGAGGCACTCCCACCCAATATGCTCCTGCCTTTCCGTCCTTGTCCACTCCGATGATCGGACGTGTAAGCTGATAAAGCTGGCTGTTTGTCGCCCAATAGCAGCCCTCGATCTCTCCGTGCCACTGCTGGGTCATCTTGCCCTCTGTTATGATGACGCCGATATTGTAGTTTCCATAGATGGCACCGTTGATGAGCGCAAGGCAGTCGCCGGCAGCTTCTGCCTGAGAGGCGACAGTCTTCTTGGCGCCGACTGTCTCAGGATAAAGCACCCTGAAATCCACCTTCGAAGGATCAGCGACAGCATACCAGGCGTTGAAGTTGCGGTCGTTAAGCTTGGATGTGGTCTTGTAGACCTCGACATCGTCAGGGAGACCTGCATATGTCTGCTTTTCCCATTTGAGTTCGACAGCAGCAGGCTGAGCCTCAAGCTTCACTGTCTGAGGCTCGCTGTATCTGTACTCGCTGCCATCCTTTATATATACGCACATCTGATACTCCACGCCATCCTCTAGGTATGCGTTAGGCACCACCTGAAGGATCTCCGTATTAGCCTTGATCTCAGGACCA
>JAFYXE010000068.1 GCA_017546275.1 Bacteroidales bacterium
CGTAAGGAGCATATATATGCATACCGGAGGCAGCTGTGTATTTGTTTTCAGTAAGCTGCCCAAAGATACAATGACAAGATAGTGAACGATATAGATGCCGTAGCTGGATCTTGTCATATAAGAAGCGAACCTGTCTGTCCTGTCAAAGCGCGCCTTGAACCATCCCATCATAGCGAGGCACATAAGCCATCCGTATATGTTGTTGAGCGGGCTCTCCAGATACTGAGGAAGGGTATTGTCCTGACCGAATGTCGTCACGATCAGCACTGTTCCTGCGACTGCAGCGCATATCATCAGTGCTCCCCATACCTTTCCCAATGCCTCCTGCACTTTGTCGTGGGAGAAGATCAGATATCCCATAAGCAAAGGAACCGCATAGAATACAGGTTTGTAGAGATTCAGAAGTCCTTGTGCACTTGCCGGATTCGGGTCTGCTATAAGTGTCTGGTGACCGAGCCAGAAAAGTACGCCTAAAAGGATAAGAGGGAAGAGTCCGATTCTGTCACAGGCGGAGTATAGTCTGTCCTTCCTGTCAATTTTTCTGACCAGCAGAATCAGCAGCGAAAGAAGCCAGAGGTCCTGGATGAACCAGAGGGGACCTGTGCCGCTTACGACCCATATGAAATACTTGACCGGACCTGGAAGGCCTGCAAGCGCATCGGTCGGAGCAAATCTTGAATTGAACCATCCGATGAATACTCCGAAGAAGAGAAGACCTATGGTTGAAGGTACAAGAAGTTTACGGGTGCGCGATCTGAACCACTCCTTTCCGCTCTTTTTCTCCAATGCATAGCGTGCGCTTATGCCGGCCAATATGAAAAGCAGTGGCATAAACCACGGATACAGGATATACATTATGGCATCCTGATACTGAGGACCGTCGCTGAAGCCGCCGATTCCTCCGATGACACCTTTATTGTTATAGAAATAGATGACGTGGTACAGCAGTACAAGCAGTACAGTGACCCAACGAAGGTTGTCTATCCAGTGCTTTCTCATAACCTGAGCAGTTTTCTACAAATCTAATCATTTTAGTGTTATTAAAGTCCCATATTCAGGAATAAAACGATTAAATTTGAAGTTTGAGAAATACACAGAAAGATTATGATAAGATTTGGAATTGTTGGAACGGGACGAATAAGCGACTGGGTGCTTAAGGGTGCCGGTCAGGATGAGAGGGTGAAGGTCACAGCCGTGTGCTCAAGGTCGGTTGAGGCAGCTGAAGCTTTCATCGACCGCAATCCGTTGGCAGCAGATGCGAAAATATACACCTCAGTGGAGGAGATGGCCGCCGATCCGGAGGTTGATGCGGTTTATATCGGAACCCCGAACCAGACGCATTGCGAATATACCTTGACTGCTCTCAAGGCAGGCAAACACGTTCTGTGCGAGAAGCCTTTGGCGGTAAATGCAGAAGAGGGACGCAGAATGGTTGAGGCAGCAAAGGCCAGTGGACTTCTGCTGATGGAGGCGATGGTGTCTACGCTGAATCCGAACTTCCGCAAGGTGGCATCGATGCTGGATGAAGTTGCTCCTGTACGTCATTACAGCTCCTACTTCTGTCAGTATTCGTCTAAATACGAGGCACTTAAGCGAGGCGAAATCGCGAGCTCGTTCAAACCTGGCACAGCCGGAGCGCTACGTGACATCGGAGTGTATACCTTGTATCCGATGGTAGCATTGTTCGGACGTCCGTCAGTGGTCCGCAGCGAGTTGCGCACTGTCAGGACAGCAGAGGGTGATGCGGATGTGCAGGGAACAGCATATCTCGGCTATGATGAGATGGATGCGACTCTTACCTGGTCAAAGGTTTATGACAGTTTCCAGCCGACTGAAATTGCTGGAGAGAAGGGAAATCTTATTCTTGACGAAATCCATATAGCCAGAAAAGCAGACTTCATTCCTCACGCGGCTCCGACTTCCGGCCTTGGACCTAAGGCTAAAGGCACAACCATCTCTGAAGGAATGCCTTTCAATGAATATTATTATGAATTCAAGGAGTTCGCAGATCTCGTTGAGGAAGGTAAGACAGAGTCGTCGGTGAACACACTTGAGACATCCCTCATCGTTCTTGAAATCATCGACGGGATGGTGAAACAGATAATCGGCTGATAGATTACTGCATATTGATGCGCCTGACTGCAGACTCCAGAGCATTGTCATCTGCAATGAGATCCTGGAGAGCATTCAGGCGTTTTGCGTTGTCACACCAAGGAATCCACAGTTTGAGATAGCCTCCTCTTCCGTATTTCTCCTTGAGATGGCTGATTGCACGTCCGATGTGCTCTTCCTGGTTGAGTTCGGGATAGTGTTTCCTTCCGAACTGGATTGTGCGCCTGATGATGGTTTCGGTGTCGATGATCCTGTCGGCTTCCGCGACGATCTTGCCGTAGATGCTGCGGGGCGCTGAAGTGCCGGATGCACGGTGGTCTTCCGCTGCCTGCGCTATGGTCTCGATCTCCTCTGCGGTAAACCACCTGCGGAGAGTCTCGTCAGCGCGGATGATCACGCCTGAATCAAGATGATGCCTGTCCCTGCCGTTCACAAGACCCAGATCGTGGCAGGCTGCTGCCATTTTGAGGATCCTGCGGTCAACGGGAACACGCCACTGCTCGTCAGCTTCCGGATGAAGGTCAAGCCACGGCTGCATATCATCCAGCAGTTTCATCGACTGCTCGATCACGGTCAGGGCGTGGTCTTCCTTATGCGCGGCGTCGAAGCCGGCATAACGTGGCACTATTTCTTCAAAGATGTAATTGTCGATCTCCTTCATATTACCATTTGCCATAGTGGATGTTCTCTGGCTTCCACTTGTCCTTAGGCTTGTTTTCGCCTGCCGGATGTCCGATCGGAATAGTGCAGAGAGGCTTCACTGTAGAAGGGAGGTTGAGGAATTCGCTGACCTTCTGAGTGCGCTCAGGGTCAGGATATACTGCTGTCCACACGGCTCCGAGGCCGATTGCCTCTGCCGCAAGAAGGAGGTTCTGGGTAGCTGCCGAACAGTCCTGCTGCCAGAAAGGATTCTCTCTGCCTTCGAACCAGGTGGTCTCGCCGCAGACGATGATAGCGAGAGGTGCCTGCTTGAGCATCTTTGCGTAAGGCAGAGCCTCTGCCATCGCATCGAGTTCTTCGCGTTCCGAAACCACTACGAATCTCCAAGGCTGGAAGTTCACTGCTGTAGGTGCGGCCATTGCTGCTCTGAGGAGGGTTTCGATCTGTTCTGCCGAAACAGGCTCCTCTGTGTACTGACGTACGCTTTTTCTGCTGTGGATGTTCTCAAGTACGGCGTCTGCATTGCCGTTTGTGCTGTTTGTACACGAAGTCATAAATGAAATTGCTAAGGCCGAAGCGGCGATTAATAGATGACGGAACTTCATAGCTTATGGAGTTTGAATGTTATTTCTCCAAAGATAATATCTTTTTGAAAAAAATGTCCTAATTTTGGACAATCACATAACCTTTGAATAAAGAGATACGACATATGAACAGAACAATTGCAGTCATCGCAGGGCTTCTTCTGCTCTGTACCACATCCCACGCATATAAGCAGAAAGAGGTAAACGTACGAAGTGAAAAGATGGACAAGGACGTCCCTGTGACAGTTATAACTCCGGACGGATACAGCAAGGGCAAGGCCTTCCCGGTGATCTATCTCCTTCACGGCTTCAGCGACAACCAGCAGACCTGGACTCAGAAAGGGGTAGTGGGTGCGCTTTCTGATCAGTATGACATCATTTTCGTGCTGCCTGACGGCGGTTACGACAGCTGGTATTTCGACAGCGAGATGACTCCTGAATATCAGTACGAGACATTCGTTTCATCTGAGCTCGTCTCCTATATGGACAGCAACTACAAGACTGTCAAGGACCGTAAGGGAAGAGCCATTACTGGACTTTCTATGGGCGGACACGGAGCCCTCTATCTCGGAACCAGACATCAGGATGTGTTCGGTTCGATGGGTGCGATGTCAGGCGGAGTGGACATCCGTCCTTTCCCTGAAAACTGGGGCATTTCAAAGAGACTCGGCGCTATGTCCGAGTATCCTGAGAACTGGGAGAAGAACACGGTCATCAACCTTACTCATCTTCTTGAGCCGGGTGCAATGAACATCATCGTAGACTGCGGTACAGAGGACTTCTTCTTCGAAGTGAACTGTGCGTTGCACGACAAACTCCTCGCTGAGAAGATTCCTCACGAGTTCTATACAAGACCTGGATACCACAACTGGACATATTGGCTCAATGCCATCAAGTATCAGGTCCTTTATTTCAACGGTTGCTTCAACAAGTAAGAATGCCGTCCAGCACCTCGTAGATCTCTTCCTCTGAAGAATAAGGATGGATGATGAAATACGGGTTGCCTGTAAGCATAGCTGACAGCTGCGTCTTCGTCTTGTCATAGAAGATATGGCAAGGGATGCCGCGTGCCTCGGCGTATGCAAGTTCGTAGCCGACGCCGAGCGAAGGGCAGCTGCATTCGCCTATGAGGACGTCGCTTTCACGAAGCCAGGCTGTGTCCTGGTCGTAGATGTCCACGTCGCGCTTGCCCTGCTCCATAAGGTTGAGGTCGGGACGGCCGATGTGTTCAGTGAGGACTATTGAAGTCCTCTGCATATATTCGATGATTCTTCTGTACAGGTCGGCGTCGATTCTTCCGCCTCTGATGGACCCTGCAAAATATACCTTCTTTGCCATATCGCAGTAAAATTAGTAAAATTTTCAGAGCGAAAATCCGTTTTTACACCAAATTTGTATTGGTCGTTTCAACACACAGTTAATTTTAGTGGTTATGAAACGTCTGAATTTATTTTTAGGAGCTGCGGCTCTTGCTGCTATCTGTTTGGCAGCCTCTCCTGCCGCTAATGCACAGGAGAACGGAAACAGGGATGAGAACGGTAAGATAGTTCGAGGCCCTTATGAAACAAACCGATTCGGTGACAACTGGTTCATCGGTGTCGCCGGCGGTATCAACGTCTTCTGGAACGAGGGGTATGACAATCTCAGAATCTCTCCTAGTCTTGATGCAAACTTCGGAAAGTGGTTCACACCTTCTGTAGGTATGCGAGCAGGTTACCAGGGACTCTACGCTCAGGTGTGGTCACCGATTGCCACTACGCTCGGACCTACTCTCGACACCGAGAAGAATATGTATCTGGAAAAGTTCGGATATATGTATATACACGGTGATTTTCTGTGGAACATCTCCAACGCTTTCAGCGGTTACAAAGAGACACGATTCTGGGATTTCGTACCATATCTCCACGCTGGATATTTCCGCACTTATGCGATGGATGAAGGCACATTCGCAAGCAACCAGCTTGCTGCCGGTGTGGGACTCCTTCACAATCTCAGACTTGCGAACCGTCTTGATCTCATCATCGATATGCGTGCCACTGCTGTGGACGGAATTGTACACGGAGCGGACGGTCTTGCTATCCTACCTTCGGTTACAATGGGTCTTGCAGTGGATCTCGGCTGGCCTAACTTCGTAAGAAGCTCGACAATAATCGCTGCCGTTGAGGCTGCTTCTTTGGATCAGATCGCTGCAATGGAGGCCGCAGCAGTGGCTCTTGAGATGGCTAACATCGCTCTCCAGGAGGAGAATGCCGACCTTGAGAAAGCGAACAGCAAACTTTCAAAAGAAGTGACCAAGCTCAAGAATGCTCAGCCGGCTTTCAATGCCGAGAAATTCTTCGGGGAAATGGGACCTGCAACAGTATATTTCGAGATCGGCAAGACCGTGCTCAACGACAAGGAAATGCAGCATTTCGACTTCATTGCCAAGAACATCGTGGAGCAGGTAAGCGAGCAGACCAAGATTTATATAACCGTCTTGGGCACAGCTGACTCGAATACAGGAACAAAACAGCGTAACCAGTACCTGAGCAAGGCTCGTGGAGAGTATATCTACAACCTCCTCACAACCAAGTACGGAATTGCCCCAGACAGACTCGTAGTCCAGTCTAAGGTGCTTTCCGACAAGGCGCATCCGGATCTTGAAAGAGCGGTTACAATCACATTCTAGCAGATTTTTGCCTAAATGCACGAGGTGGACGCCCCAAGGCTTGGGACGTCCACTTCTTTTTGCTATATTTGCGTGTTATATGTAATAATTTTCGATATGAGTAGACTGCCTGCTGAATGGGAACACCAAAGCGGTGTGCAACTGACCTGGCCACATTGTGATACAGAGTGGTATGAACTTGAAAAGGTGTTGGAGTGCTATGTAGAGATCGCTTCTGCGATTCTCCGCTTCGAGCCTTTGATGATCGTTACACGTGACATCGAGGAGTGCAAGGCTGACATTGCAAGAATCACTTCTGCAAAGGGCCTTGAACTGGATGTAGAGAAGATCAGATTCTATGAGTCTCCGCTCAACGATACCTGGGCACGTGACCACGGTGGAATCAGCGTATTCGGAGACGGCGGACAGAAGTACCTTTACGATTTCGTTTTCAACGGATGGGGACTCAAGTTCGCTTCAGACCTTGACAATCAGATTACAAAGAATATTTATACTCAGGGTGCCTTTGAGGATGATGTTATGGGCGTTGATATGCGTCCTTACGTGCTTGAGGGAGGCAGCATCGACAGCGACGGCTGCGGAACTATGCTCACTACTACCGAGTGCCTCTGTTCAGTGAACCGCAACGAGTACCTTAGCCAGGAGGAGATCGAGGAGGAGCTCTGCGGAGCCTTCGGACTCGAGCGTATCCTTTGGCTTGACCACGGTACCATCGTCGGCGACGACACAGACAGCCACGTGGACATCCTCGCAAGATTCTGTTCACCTGACACTATCGCATATATGCAGTGTACAGATCCTGAGGACCCTCACTATGAGCCGCTCGCTGCTATGGAGAAGCAGCTCCGCGGATTCAAGACTCTGGACGGAAAGCCATACAACCTCATTCCGCTTCCGCTTCCTGAGGCTCTTTACCTTGACGATTACAGACTCCCTGCATCATATGCAAACTTCCTGATCATCAACGGCGCCGTGCTTCTCCCTGGAGCAGGTTCACCGCTTGACGAAGTTGCTCGCAAGAGACTTCAGGAGGCATTCCCTGACAGAGAGGTCATCGTGATCGACTGCCGTGCTCTCCTTTCTGGACACGGTTCTCTCCACTGCATCACTATGCAGTACCCTGACGGATACATCAAATAGCAAACGAAAAAAAGATTAAGATATGAACATTTTGAAGGTAGGAATGATCCAGCAGAGCTGCGGTGACGACATTCCGGCAAACATCGAGAAACTGAAAGGCAACATCAGAAAGTGCGCTGAGATGGGTGCACAGTTGGTAGTTCTTCAGGAGCTCCACAATTCAGTGTATTTCTGCAAGCACGAGGAGGCTACTCTCTGCGACCTCGCAGAGCCTATTCCAGGTCCGTCTACAGAGACCTATGGTGCTCTTGCTAAGGAGCTCGGAATCGTTCTCGTCCTTTCGCTCTATGAGCGCAGGACTGCCGGCATCTATCACAACACAGCCGTAGTTCTCGAGAAGGACGGAACAATCGCAGGAAAGTATCGCAAGATGCATATTCCGGATGATCCTTGCTACTATGAGAAGTTCTATTTCACTCCAGGAGATATGGGATTCAACCCTATCGAGACTTCTGTAGGTACACTTGGAGTCCTCGTATGCTGGGACCAGTGGTATCCGGAGGCAGCACGCTGTATGGCTCTCAACGGAGCACAGGTGCTCATCTATCCTACTGCGATCGGTGGTGTGTACACTGACCCTATCGAGGAACAGAAGGTGCAGAGCGACGCTTGGCAGCTCGTTCAGAGAGGCCACTCTGTAGCAAACGGTCTTCCTGTGATCACTGTAAACCGTACAGGACAGGAGGATGATCCTACAGGAAACACAAAGGGCATCAAGTTCTGGGGCCGCTCATTCGCGACAGGTCCTCAGGGTGAGCTCCTCGCAGAGTTCGGAAACGACGAGGAAGGCGTAAAGGTAGTCGAGATCGACCTCGACAGGACAGAGTACGTCCGTCGCGGCTGGCCTTTCTTCCGTGACCGTCGTATAGATGCATATGGTGAAACAATCTTGAAGCGTTACGGAAAATAATATGGCTAACATAGGTACAACATTCACAAAGTCCGGCAAGAAGGCGGTCCTCTGCGGTTCCGGTGAGCTCGGAAAGGAAGTGGCACTCGAACTCCAGCGCTATGGCGTTGAGGTTGTTGCCCTTGACAAGTATGCAAATGCTCCGGCTATGCACGTCGCTCACAGCAGCCACGTTCTCTCTATGCTCGACGGTGACGCTCTTGAGGCTGTCATCAGAGAGGAGAAGCCTGATTACATCATTCCTGAGATCGAGGCGATCGCTACAGACAGACTGGTTGCACTTGAGGAGGAGGGATTCAATGTGGTTCCTACTGCAAAGGCTACTCGTCTGACTATGAACAGAGAGGGTATCAGAAGACTTGCAGCGGAGACTCTCGGTCTTCCTACTTCTCCATACCGTTTCGCTGAGACTCGTGAGGAGTTCGATAAGGCTGTCGCTGAGATCGGCATCCCTTGCGTTGTGAAGCCTGTTATGAGTTCGTCAGGTCACGGCCAGAGCACTATCAAGTGTGAGGAGGATATCGACAAGGCTTGGACAGTGTCTCAGGAGGGTGGACGCGCCGGAAGCGGCAAGGTCATCGTTGAGGGCTTCGTCAAGTTCGACTATGAGATCACTCTTCTTACAGTGCGTCACTGCGCTGGTACATCGTTCCTCAAGCCAGTAGGACACCACCAGGTGGACGGCGACTACCGTGAGTCGTGGCAGCCGCAGGCAATGACTGACGGAGCGATAGCGAAGGCAGAGTACATTGCGAAGGCAATTACCGATGCTCTCGGTGGATATGGAATCTTCGGTGTGGAGCTTTTCATCAAGGGTGATGAGGTGATCTTCAGCGAGGTGTCTCCAAGACCGCACGATACAGGTATGGTGACAATGATTTCACAGGATATGTCCGAGTTCTCGCTTCACGCAAGAGCGATTCTCGGTCTTCCTATTCCAGAGATCAGGTTCTATGGACCTTCAGCATCGAAGGCTATCGTTGTAGAGGGTCATACAAAGGAGTATGAGTTCTGCAATCTTGAGAAGGTTCTTGAGGAGCCGGGAGTGCAGATCCGCCTCTTCGGCAAGCCTGAGATCGCAGGCCACAGACGCGTAGGAGTGATTCTCGCTACAGCTGACACGGTAGAAGAGGCTTTGGCAAAAGCCGAGCGTGCTTACTCAAAACTTGAAGTGGTTGTAAAGTAATACAAGAGCCCCAGCAACCGCTGGGGCTCTTGTATTAGTGGCTTTTGGCTAGTTTGGCAAGGTCGAAGTCGACCTTGATCTTGTCGATGATAGAGCAGACGATCTGATACGTTCTGCTGTCTTTTGTATAGGTTGCCGGAGTGATGAAGTTTACTCTCTGCTGGCGCAGAAGCTTCTTCGCCACATTGACCTTCTTCTTGCTTTCCGGATTGTAGACTCCGATGGAGTTTCCTCCGAACATCTTCACGATCTTCATACTTGGGACGTCGGTCTCTCCGTCTCCGAAATAAATCATATGCGGGAACGGGATTCTCTTCTTTCCCTCCTCCTGGCTCTCGTTTACCTTCTTGTTGTCACGAATGCTGAGGATACCCTTGTTGATCTTGAAAAGGAACTGTGTCTTCGCAGTATAGTCGACTGCTACTCCAGGCCACTCTGCTTCGCCTTCCTTATTATATAGGAAAGAGCAGGCGAAGATGCGCTTGAACTCGTGGGCAATCGGCGTGCCTTCGATCATTTCCGCAAGGCCTGACGAGTTGATGTAGTGCTCGACCTTCACACCTTTCTGCTTGCCGTATTCGTTGACGATACCGAACCATTCCTTTACTCCGTCGAAGAGCTCGACGGATGCTCCGAAACTCTTGAAGTCTTCGCGGCGGAGCTTGATGCCTGCCTTCTTGGCCTCGTCGAACATCAGCTTCATATAGCTGAGGATGTTGCTTGCATCCTGGCCCATCGCGATGTCGTCGCTCTCCTGCCAGAACTCCTGCGGTTTCTTTCCTATGGCCTGAATGAATCCGAACTCCTGCATATTGCCTGGAGACAGCGTGCCGTCGAAGTCGTAGATAAGTGCTACAATAGGTTTACTTCTCATAAAATCGCCACTTAAATAGGTGTTTCACCACAAATATAATGAAATATATATGCGCGTAGGCCATTTTTTCTACTTTTGTGGCCGAAATTTCAAAACAGAAAAAACTATGCACTATTTTACCCGATTGGAGAATACAATCAAGAGCAACTGGAACGGTACAGCGCTCGCAAACTTTAGAGGTGAAAAATTTACTTTCGGTGATCTTGCCACTCATATCGCAAGATTCCACGTCTTCTTCGAGGCGGTAGGTCTCAAGAAGGGAGACAAGGTAGCCCTCTGCGCAAAGAACTCTGCACGTTGGGGCATCACCTTCTTCGCAGCGAACACATATGAGGCAGTTCTCGTTCCTATACTTGCTGACTTCAATCCTGAGAGCGTGAATTCTCTCGTTGACCATTCAGAGAGTAAGGTCCTCCTTACAGATACTGATATCTGGAACAAGCTCGATATTACAAAGATGCCTACTATCCAGGCAGTCTTCTCTTCAAGCGACTTCTCGCTTCTTTATGCAGCTGATGAGAAGATCCAGGCAGCTTGCGACGATCTCGACAATCTCTTCAACGCAAAGTATCCTGACGGTTTCTCTGCAGAGTATGTTTCTTACCCTACTGAGAACGACAAGAACCTTGCGATCATCAACTATACATCAGGAACAACAAGTGCACCTAAGGGCGTTATGCTTCGTTACGAGTGCGTGACTGAGAACGTGTCTTTCGGTCAGAAGAGACTCCCTTGCGGTCCTGGCGATCAGCTCGTGTCTATGCTCCCTATGGCGCATATGTACGGTATGATGTTCGAGCTCATCTATCCTGTATGTAACGGTGCCGCCGTATACTACCTCGGCAAGACTCCTACTCCGGCTCTCCTTCTCGGAGCTATGGCAGAGGTTAAGCCATACCTCGTGATCACAGTTCCTCTCGTTATGGAGAAGATCTTCAAGAGCAAGGTCGCACCTGTAGTGAACAAGCCTGTAATGAAGGTGATCTGCGCTATCCCTGGTCTCAATCAGGTGATCTTCAAGAAGATCCGCACTACACTCCTTACTGCATTCGGTGGCAAGGTACGTGAGATCGTTATGGGTGGTGCTGCTCTCAACCCAGAGGTGGAGAAGTGGTTCAGAAGATTCAAGCTTCCTTTCACAGTAGGTTACGGTATGACAGAGGCTGCTCCTCTCCTTGCATATGAGGATTGGTGGGACTTCGTACCAAAGTCTTGCGGAAAGGCAGTCGATTCAGTTGAGGTGCGTATCGATTCAGAGGATCCATACAACAAGGTAGGTGAGATCCAGGCAAAGGGTATCAGCCTTATGAGCGGATACTACAAGAACGAAGAGGCTACTGCAGCAGCTTTCACTGAGGACGGCTGGATGCGTACAGGTGACCTCGGACTTCTCGACAAGAAGGGCAACATCTTCATCAAGGGCCGCAGCAAGAATATGATCCTTTCTGCAAACGGTCAGAACATCTATCCTGAGGAGATCGAGGCAGAGGTTAACAACCAGCCATACGTTATCGAGTCGGTAGTTGTAGACAGAGGCCCAAGACTCGTGGCTCTCGTATACGCTGATGCTGACAAGGCTAAGTCTGAGGGTGTTGATCTTGAGGCTTACAAGGCAGTTCTTATGGCAGAGGTGAACAAGTCAATGCCTGCATACAGCAAGCTCAACCTCGTAGAGTATATGGATCAGCCTTTCGAGAAGACTCCTAAGATGTCTATCAAGAGATTTATGTACAAGTAGGATTCCGTAAAATGTCCGTGTGACTGACTTTTTGTCAGTATTTCGGCTTGGAACATAATTTGACTATATGAGGTCGCCCTCTCGGGCGGCCTTTTTTATGTCATATTGTGACAGAGGCATAAATGTGAAATGTTTAAAATATATAAATATGGCAACTACAGGTAAAATCGGAGTAACCACCGAGAACATTTTTCCGGTAATCAAGAAATTCCTTTATTCAGATCACGAGATCTTCCTTAGAGAACTTGTCGCTAATGCTGTGGATGCGACCCAGAAGATGAAGGCTCTTGCCGCTTCAGGAGATTTCTCAGGCGAGCTCGGAGAGCTTGCTGTGCGCGTAGAACTTGACGAGGCTGCAAAGACCCTCAAGATCATCGACAACGGTATCGGTATGACAGCAGAGGAAGTGGACAGATACATCAACCAGATCGCTTTCTCAAGTGCAGGCGAGTTCCTCGAGAAATACAAGGATCAGCTCAACAGTATCATCGGACACTTCGGTCTCGGATTCTACTCTGCATTTATGGTTGCGGATAAGGTGACTATCGAGACACTTTCGTGGAAGGAAGGCGCCAAGGCTGTGAAGTGGAGCTGCGACGGCTCTCCTGAGTATGATATGGAGGAGTGCGAGAAGCAGGACAGAGGTACTGTCATCACTCTCTACATCTCTGACGATGAGAAGGAGTTCGCTGAGAAGAACCGTATCTCAGGACTTCTGAACAAGTACTGCAAGTTTATGCCGGTACCTGTGTTCTTCGGCGAGGAGCAGATCAACAAGGTGGAACCTCTCTGGACAAGAATGCCTTCAGACCTCAAGGAGGAAGACTACAAGGAGTTCTATCGTGCCCTCTATCCTATGGCTGATGAGCCATTGTTCCATATCCACCTCAATGTGGACTATCCGTTCAATCTTACAGGTATCCTTTACTTTCCTAAGATCAAGAACAACGTTGAGATCTCACGCAACAAGATCCAGCTCTACTGCAACCAGATGTTCGTGACAGACTCTGTAGAGAACATCGTTCCAGAGTTCCTCACATTGCTCCACGGTGTGATCGACTCTCCGGATATTCCATTGAACGTTTCGAGAAGTTACCTCCAGAGCGATTCGAATGTGAAGAAGATCTCTACATACATCACAAAGAAGGTTGCAGACCGTCTTGACGAGATCTTCAGAAACGAGCGTCAGCAGCTCGAGGAGAAGTGGGACAACCTCAAGCTTTTCATCGAGTTCGGTATGCTCTCTGACGAAAAGTTCTGCGACAGGGCAATGAAGTTCGCTCTACTCAAGAATACAGACGGCAAGTACTTCAGCATCGAGGACTACAAGAAGGCGATCGAGGGAGAGCAGACTGACAAGGACAAGAAGGTAGTGTTCCTCTATGCTACAGATGTTGACAGCCAGTACTCGTTCATCGAGGCTGCAAAGAACAAGGGATATGATGTGCTCCTTATGGATTGTCATCTCGACAGCCACTTCGTCCAGCTTCTTGAGAACAAGATCGAGAATGCACGCTTTGCCCGTGTGGACTCGGACAGCATCGGCAATCTCATACCAAAGGAGGACAAGGCGAAGCCGGAACTCTCTGAGGCAGAGCAGGATGACCTTTCTGCAATGTTCAAGGCTGTCCTTCCGAAGGAGAACCAGTATTACGTGGAGGCGGAGAACCTCGGTGCCACAGCGGCTCCTATCCTTATCACTCAGAGCGAGTTTATGCGCCGTTACAGAGAGATGTCTGCAATGGGAGGCGGAATGAACTTCTACGGTGAGATGCCGGCGATGTATAACATCATCGTGAATATGGAGAACCCTCTCGTCGGAAAGATCCTTGCTGCCAAGGCGGCTGAGGTGGCGTCAGGCGATGAGCACAACAGCTCGCTTGAGGCGTTCGCTTCCGGCAACGAGATCCTCAAGCAGATCACTGACCTTGCTCTTCTTGCCAACGGAATGCTTAAGGGCAAGGAACTCAGCGACTTCATCGCGCGCAGCGCAAAAGTCGTAGAGGAAGCATATCTGTAAAATTTTTCATATATTTGTGCAACGTATATATGATGTTGCGCATCATAATAAGCGGTTCTAAAACGGGTTGTTATGAAGAATTTTGTCAAAGCTCTTTTCGGAGGCTTGCTTACAGTCTTGGGCTTCGGCTCTTGTGACGTCGTAGGTGGCGGAATGATGTGTATGTATGGCCAGCCACACGCTGACTTTACAGTCAAAGGTACAGTTACAGACGAAGAAGGGGAGCCTGTAAAGGGAATCAAGACGGTCGTTGACGCTTACTATAAGTGGACTGACCACGCAGGTATCAATTATTCTCAGCTTGACTATAGCGATACTCTTTATACAGATGAGAAGGGTCAGATATTGAAGAAGGCAACAACCTTCAGCAAACCTGGTGAGATAGTGGTGACACTGATTGATGTTGATGGAGAGGAGAACGGAGGAGAGTTTGAGGAGCAGGTCATCAACAATCTCGAGGCAGAACAGGTAAAAGATTCTGACGGTTGGTATACAGGAGGATACGAAACCGAGTTCAAGGCAACCCTTAAGAAAAAGAACTGATGGGCATCAGGAAAAAGATAGCAATGGAGATAGCCAGAAGAATGTATGATATGCAGACTTCTGGCTATCCTTTGTCTCAGCTCTTCTGGGAGTGTACTCAGAGGTGCAACTTCGCCTGCATTCATTGCGGAAGCGACTGCAAGGTGAGCTCGAAGATAAAGGATATGCCTTTCGAGGATTTCAGGAAGGTGTTGGAGAGTATCAAGCGTGAGTCTGATGTCTCCAGACTTACCGTGAATATAACAGGTGGTGAGCCTCTGGTCAGGAAGGACCTTGAAACTTGTGGAAAGGGCATCTATGATATGGGCATTGCCTGGGGCATTGTCACAAACGGCTGGCTTCTGACAGAGGACAGGCTCCGCAGCCTTCTCAAGGCCGGCATTCACGGAATGACTATCAGCCTTGACGGCATAGGTGAAGTGCACGATTGGATGAGAGGAAAAGATGGGGCATACAAGAGGGCTGTTGAGGCGATTTCGCTGGTGTGCAGATACAATGCTGCAGCCAATGAATCGAAGCCTTATCTCGGCTTCCCCAAGTTGACTCCATCAGATGCGATAGCTTTCGATATCGTCACTTGTGTGAACAGAAGAAGCCTTGAGCAGTTGAAGGATATCAAGGAACTGCTGGTCGGCCTTGGAGTAAAACATTGGCGACTCTTTACAATCTTCCCGGTCGGAAGAGCAACACAATATTCTGAACTTCAGATGGATAGGGACGAGTTCCGCAGACTGATGCAGTTTATCAAAGAGACAAGGAAAGAGGGACTGATTGATGCTGAATATGCCTGTGAGGGCTTCCTCGGGGATTATGAGGGAGATGTCAGAAACTACTTCTTCACCTGCCAGGCCGGCGTTACAGTCGGTTCCGTGCTTGCCGACGGAAGCATATCTGCCTGTGCCAGCATCCGCTCCGACTACACCCAAGGCAACATCTATGACGGCGACGACTTTATGGATGTGTGGAAGAACCGCTTCAAACCATATCGTGACCGCAGTTGGATGTACAAGGATGCCTGCGGTGACTGTAAATATTTCCGTTGGTGCCAGGGCGGCGCTATGCATCTGAGAGACGCAGACGGTAATCTGATCTTCTGCCACCTCGACAGGCTGTAGCAGGACGTCAGCTTCCGCGTTGGGCTACGAAATCTTCGATTTCCTGCCAGATGTCTTCTTTCCCGATTTCGTTGAGGACTTCGTGGCGCATACCCAGATATATGATGCTGGATACGTTGTTGTATCCCACCGTATTCATAAAACCCGCCGAATGGTGGAACCTCTTGAGGTTTATAAGGCAGGGATCATCTCCTCCTGAAATGAACAGTATAGGAAGGGCTGGATTGTGAACATTCCAGCCCTTCTTGCTGTATGTCTCCTTCATCATCTTCAATAGGGTCAACGTGCAGTCTACTGTCGGGGTGAAGTTGCACTTCGGGTCGTCTGTGAACGCCTTCCTGACCTCCGGATCCGAGCAGGTCCAGGCCTGTCTTCCTTCCTTTCTGAATCTTCTGTTATATGCAGCCGTCGTCAGTTCCTGCAATGCAGGGTAACGCCTTCTGCCTTTGTCTATTGCCGCCAATGCGCTGGTCAGCCATAGAGCGACTGTGCTCATAATGCTGTCGCTTACGCTTCCACACAATATGATGCCGTCGATGTCCTTGTCTTCATTCTTCAGGAGCGCTCTTGTGGCGAGCGTTCCCATACTGTGTGCTACTATGAAGAGGGGAGAGGCTGGGAATTCCTTTTTAATGAATGAAATGACTGTCCTGATGTCTTCGGTCATTCCTTTGCTTCCCACCTGGTAGGTGTAGCCTCTGTCTTCCTCTTTATATATGCTGTCGCCGTGGCCCCTCAAGTCCATTCCGAAACATCTGAAGCCCTTTTCGCAGAAGTGGCGCATTGCGGGAATGTGCCTTTCCTTGCACCCGCAAAGCCCGTGTATGAACAGGATGGTGCCCTTGGGCGAATCTCCCTCGCTGATCTCCAGCAATGACAGTCTGAGCCCGTCATATGCGGATTTTATATAGAATTTCTTTTCCATTTATTCCTGTTTTTCGCTCTCCCTGTCTCCAAAAATCACGCCTTTTCATTTTTCGATTTGGTATGTACTTTGCCTTTGACGGTTTTGAACTATTAAAAATTACAAATAGATATGAAAAGAGTTTTACTGACCTTTATGGTTATAGTCGCAGGGTTGGCATTGGCTGCCCCCGACACAACTGCACAGAGCGGCAGCCGCAATGGCCGTGCCGACAAAAGGCAGAATATGATGGAGACCTGGAAAAAGGATATGGCTGATTTCAGAGCCCGTTCAGAAGAGGACAGACAGCTTAATGCTCTGGCGGATTCCCTCGCAGGAGTGCAGGCTGCGGCAGCCGTAATGAATCAGGATTTCGTCCTCGAGGCACAGTCTGTCCAGTTCAGAAACGGAACTACTGTATTTGTCAATTCGACAACCAACTTCATCTCGGTGAAAGGCAATACAGCAGTTGTCCAGATCTCTCCAAGCAACTTCGCTTCAGGCCCTAACGGAGTGGGTGGCGTGACAGTACAAGGTACTATCTCTGGCCTGCAGATCCGTCACGACAAGAACGGAAATATGAATATGTCCTTCAACGTGACCGGAATCGGCATCAATGCCCAGATCGAGATCTACACTTATCTCGGCACCAACCAGGCTTCTGCCACAGTCTATCCTAACTTCAATTCAAATACAGTATGGGTTCAGGGAAACATTGTCCCTTATGAGAACTCGACAGTATTCCAGGGAAGTACACTCTAAATAATTACAAACGAACAAAACAAGAAGATATGAAAAAGATTCTCTTTATTTCAGCTTTGGCAATTATGGCGGCAGCCTGCCATAAGGCGCCTACACCGCAGGACAGTGACAATGAATATCTTGTATACACCGCTCCTGGCGACAACGTCACCTTCAGTGACTACCAGACCTTCGACATCGCTGACAGTCTGCTTATCATAGGACAGAGCGACAAGCCTATGTATTCGCAGTCAGACAATGCATTGGCTCTCATTCAGGCCTACAGGACCAATATGGAAAACCTAGGTTACATCTATACTCCGTCAAACCCTGACGCAGACCTTGGAATCCAGCTTACATATATGATCAAGACCGAGAGATATGTGCAGTACTATGACGATCCTTACTGGTGGTTGAGCTATCCAGGCTACTGGGCTCCGGGTTATTGGGGCAACTGGTACGGATACTACTATCCTTCTGTAGTGAACTACACATTCACAACAAATGCTCTCCTTACAGATATGGTCGATCTCAAATCCAATCTCAGAAACTCTCAGAACAAGTTGGAGGTAGTTTGGTCAGTATACATCGGCGGTCCTGCAGGCCCTACCGCATCTTATGATGTGGCAAGAATGAAGGATGCCATCAACCAGGCCTTCGCTCAGTCTCCATATTTGAAGAGAACGGAGTAATGCCGTGTCAACTTAAGGTATAAACGAATTAAAAACAGATGATATGAAAAAGTATATATACATATTGATGGCCGCGGCAATGATGCTTTTTGTTGCCGGTGAAGCCAACGCCCAGATGGGCAAGAGGTATTATGTCAATGGCGGATGGCAGTTCAACGGTACCGTAGGCAATGATTTCGTCACCAACGCACAAGGATACGGTGCATATGTCGAGGGAGGCTACTACATTTCTCCGATGATCGCATTCGGTGGATTCGCAAGTTTCGGAACCAATAACGAGTACATTCCAAAGCAGACCTATCAGCTCAAGAACGGAGCGGCGTTGACTACCGATCTTGACCGTTCGATCTATCAGGTGCCTTTCGGTGCGACAATGAGACTCCGCTTTATGCATAAGGAGTTCCAGCCATACTTCGAAGCAAAGGTAGGTGCCGAGTACTCTACACAGAGCACATATATGTCGACCTTTGTCAACAACAACGACAACTGGGGATTCTATGTGTCACCTGAGGTGGGATTCACATTCTTCCCATTCCACCAGGCAGATTTCGGATTCCAGGTGGCTGCATACTACAGCTATGCGACAAACGCCAACAAGAGTTACGGAATCGAGGGACTTAACAATCTCGGCTTCAAACTTGGAATAGCCTTCTAGCAGGCCTTTAAAATAACGTCTTTACATTCTGTTTCGGCTCTTGCCGGTCGTTTTACTGCCCGCAGTCTCGGTAAAACAGCAGAATGTAAAGATTTTTTTGTGAAAAAAGTGTAAGAAAAATTTGCAGGTTAAGAAAAAAGGTGTACCTTTGCAGTCCGATTCAAAAAAACTCGTTTGAGGCTGGATACGGACCAAGGATTGATTCGCTAGCTCAGTAGGTAGAGCACAACACTTTTAATGTTGGGGTCATGGGTTCGAGCCCCATGCGAATCACAAAGTTCTTAAATTACTGCTTCCCTAGCTCAGTTGGTAGAGCACGACACTCTTAATGTTGGGGTCCAGGGTTCGAGCCCCTGGGGGAGCACAAAGGCGAAAGCCCCCTTAAAATATTGAAGCAATGCTTCCCTAGCTCAGTTGGTAGAGCACGACACTCTTAATGTTGGGGTCCAGGGTTCGAGCCCCTGGGGGAGCAC
>JAFYXE010000069.1 GCA_017546275.1 Bacteroidales bacterium
AAGGAGTACAGATTCCAGTATCGTCTCGGTACATCTTCAGGCAGTGATGTCTATGTCAGCGACCCTTATACAGAGATCGTGTATGACGAGTGGAACGACCAGTATATCCAGGGTGTTCCTGCGTTCCCAGAGGGAGCAAAGCAGCTTGTTTCTGCATTCCAGATCAACAGACCTGCATACAACTGGAAGCACTCTGACTTCAAGGTCGAGGACAAGAACGACCTCGTGATCTACGAGATGCTTTTCCGTGACTTCACAAAGAGCCAGAACATCGCAGGCGCGATGACTCAGCTCGATTACATCGAGAACCTCGGTGTGACAGCGGTTCAGCTTATGCCTATCCAGGAGTTCGACGGCAACCTCAGCTGGGGTTACAACCCTAACCACTGGTTCGCTCTCGACAAGTACTATGGTACACGTGAGCAGTACAAGGAGTTCGTCGACGAGTGCCACAGACGCGGTCTTGCAGTGATCGTTGACGTTGTGTACAACCACGCTACCGGCTCACACCCTTGGGCAAAGCTCTGGTGGGCAGGTGACAGAACTGCTTCAAACAACCCTTGGTTCAACGAGTATCCGACCCATCCGTACAATGTGTATCACGATATGAACCACGAGAACGCTATGGTGAAAGAGCACGTGAAGCGCAGCCTCGAGTATCTCCTTACAGAGTATGACGTGGACGGATTCCGTTTCGACCTTACAAAGGGATTCACTCAGAAGGATACAGGTGGAGACAACGGCGACGTTGCAGCCTGGGGCCGTTATGACCAGAGCCGTGTGGATATCCTCAAGGGTTATGCGGACCACATATGGTCAGTGAACGACAATGCTGTCGTAATCTTCGAGCACCTTTCCGACTGGGATGAGGAGGAAGCCCTCGCAAACCACGGAATGCAGCTTTGGAGAAACGTGAACCACGACTACCGTTCAGCTGTGAACGGCGGTACCGGCAACTTTGGCAATATGTATTCTACCAAGCCTTTCGGAGGTTATGTAGGATATATGGAGAGCCACGACGAGGAGCGTCTCTGCTATGGTGCAGGTGCTGATGCGTCTACAGTTACCTGGGGCGTCATCGGTCTCGGCGACAATTGGGACAATGATAAGATTATGTCGAAGGACGGTGCGTTCTTCTCAGTGAAGAATGTTACAGTGAAGGCTAACGACCGCTTCAAGATCCGCAAGGCGGGTGAGTGGAATGATGCATTCAACTACGGTGCTTCTTCAGACAACTACAAGCTTACCATCGGCCAGGGCTACCAGATGACAAACGGCAACGGCTCGAAGGATATGTATATCGCAAACGCAGGCACATACGACTTCTACTTCAGTGTTGATGCAGAGACAGTATGGGTTATGAATGCAGGCCAGCGTCCTGCAGACCCTTCAGTCGGCTCAGGTGGACAGTCTGAGGATGCTCTCACAGTCGCTATGCGTCGTGCAGGTGCTTCTGCAGCATTCTTCCTCACAGTTCCTGGTCCTAAGATGATCTGGCAGTTCGGTGAGATCGGTTACGACTATACAATCGAGCACAACGGACGTACAGGCGAGAAACCGGTAGTGACTGACGAGTATCTCGCGGTTCCTGCACGTAAGGCTCTCTATGACACTTATGCAGCTCTCCTGAAGTTCCGTAAGGAGAATCCTCGCTACTTCGACAAGGATGCGAAGTTCGAGTGGACTCCTACCGGCGAGATCAAGAAGATCACCTGCTCGGTGGACGGCAATACATTCCACGTTGTAGGTAACTTCTCGAAGACAAGCAAGTTATACACCCTTCCATCAGGTACCTGGACTGACGAGATCAACGGCGGCACAGCCTCTGGCTCGATTACCCTCAAGCAGGGTGAGTTCCGCCTCCTCACCAAATAATTATTGTCCTGCTCCCCTTTGGTCTGAGGATTGAATGGGAGAGTCCGTGAGATAATTTTGAATAATTATAAACGGACTTATATGGACAGGTTTAAGAATATACTGACGTCACTTGCACTGTTGTGTGCAGGTGGCGTCGTTTTGTATGCTCAGGGCGGATATGGGGTCAGTGCGACAGTCAATGACCAATATGGCCCGGTAGCAGGAGCAACGGCGGTGGAACAGGGAACGTCCAATGGCACGACGACCGGCATAGATGGTGAGTTTACCTTGAAGGTGGCCAGTCCTGAATCGATGGTGGAGGTCAGTTGTATCGGCTATGCACCTCAGACCTTCAAGGCTTCCCAAATGCCTGCAACAGTCACCCTTAAGGAAGACTCTGAATTTATAGACGAGGTGGTTGTCATTGGATACGGAACTGTGAAGAAGGATGATATGACCGGATCGCTCTCTGCCATCAAGTCGGACGACTTGAATCGTGGTGCGGTCGTGAATACTCAGGATATGCTTAAAGGTAAAGTCCCGGGCTTGCTCGTTACCCCGGGCGATGGTGGACCAGGTTCTGGCTCTCGAATCCGAATCAGGGGATCGGCGTCTTTGAATGCCTCGAATGATCCTCTTATCGTCATAGATGGGGTCCCGATAGCACAGGGTGCAGGAGGGGCTATGTCAAATCCGTTGGACCTGCTCAATCCCGATGATATCGAATCATTTACAATCTTGAAGGATGCTTCGGCCTCGGCAATCTATGGTTCACGAGCGTCTAACGGCGTAATCATCATCACGACCAAGAAAGGATATGGAGGTAAACCGAAGGTTACCTATTCCGGTTCGGCGAGCCTGCAGCATATTTCCGGCAAGGTGCCGGTGATGTCGCCGTCAGAACTTGTGGATTTTTATTCGCAGATCTATCCTGCGGGAACTCCGACAGGAGATAGGATACAGGAACTGATGGGAAATGCGCTCACAGACTGGCAGGACCTGATCTTTCGTCCGGCTTTTGTGACTGATCAGAATATCAGTGTGTCGGGAAACTTCCGCAATAGGATGCCGTACAGGGCGTCAGTTGCATACCTGGGCCAGCAAGGTACTCTGAAGGAAGCGAGTTATGATAGAGGAACAATGGATCTTGCCCTGTCTCCGGATTTCTTCGACAAGCATCTTCGCCTTGACCTCAATGTCAAGGGAGTGTACTCGTACCAGGACTATTCCGACGGAGGCACAGTGCAGACTGCAGCATTCTTCAATCCGACTCAGTATCCGTATTGGGTAAACTCAGACGGCACGATTGACTATTCGACCACAAACGGATATTGGAACTATGGTAACGGCAAAGGTAACCTCTTCGCGCCTAATGTGCTCGTGGGTCCGAGCCCTCTCTCGATGCTTTATGATAATCTGAGTTATGCAGAATCTCTGCGTTTCATAGGCCGTGCGGCCGTCGATTATAAGGTTCACGGTTTTGAGGCACTGAGCTTCAATGTCAGCGCCGGCTTGGATATAACCGCTACCAATTCTTATAACGGAGTGGTTCCGGGTTCATTCCAGGCCTATACCGACACAGCCAACCTCGGCGTCGGCAGGTATAATCGCGGCTATAACCTCAGCCGTAGCCAGACTTTTGAGGCCTATGCGGCATTCAAGGATTCGTGGGGAATCAACAGCGTGGATGCCGTGGCCGGTTATTCCTGGCAGAACAATTACGCGGCAAACCGCAGCATAAATTATTTCAATGTAACTCATAAGCCTAACCTGAATCAGGGTGAGACCGTCGATTCAAGGTATCTGATGTATAGGAATGAGAACTTTCTGGTGTCCTTCTACGGACGTGTGAACTACTCGATTGATTCCAGATATGTCTTCACTTTCACAGCCCGTGGAGACGGCTCCAGCAAGTTCGGTGCGGCTCACAGATGGGGATTTTTCCCATCTGGAGCTTTTGCGTGGAACATTGCTCACGAGCCTTTCCTCAAGGATGTGAAGGCGGTTTCTGCATTGAAACTCAGGTTTTCTGCCGGTCAGACCGGCCAGCAGGACGGTATAGGAGACTATGTCTATATGGCACGATACAATATGTCGAACAACCCGTCCTATATGTATAATATGGGTGATGAGAATTTTATGAATATGCTCACGCCGCAGGCGTATGACCCTATGATCAAGTGGGAAACAACGACTACATATAACGTCGGTCTCGACTATGGATTCTTCAATGACAGGTTGAGCGGTAGCATAGACGCATACCTGCGCGATACCAAGGATCTGCTCAATTCCGTCCAGGTGCCTATGGGCGCGAATTTCGGAAACAAGCTTATGACGAACATCGGCTCGATCCGCAACAAGGGTTTGGAGTTCTCCGTCAGCGGAATTCCGGTACAGACAGACGTATGGAGCGTACAGCTCGGTTTCAACGGCACTTTCCAGGAGACGGTCTTCACGAAACTCAATGTGACTGAGGACGATAACTACTACATAGAGACCGGTGCCATATCCAAAGGAACAGGCGGATATCTCTCACGCCAGATGGTCGGTTATGCCCCATATACATACTACACCTATAAGCAGAAGTATGATGCGGACGGAAAGCCGCTCCAGAATCAGTTTGATGATCTGGATGGTGATGGGGAGATTACTGAGGGAGACCGATATATGACAGGTAAGAGTCCGGCTCCGAAGTTCTACTATGGACTCAACCTTAAGGTCGCATATAAGAACTGGGACTTCGGGCTAAACGGACACGGCTCGGCAGGTGTGTGGATATTCAATGACTTCGCTTCGGCGAACTCTACTGCTAGCCTTGACCTTAATTCAGGAGCGCTTCCAAATCAGGCCAGACTGGTGAAGACCACCGGATTTGTAGAGCCGAACAGCGCTCAGCAGTGGTATTCTGACTACTTCCTGGAGAATGGTTCCTTCTTCCGTCTTGATGATGTGAATATGGGATACACCTTCAAGGATTTAGGGAAATGGGGCTCGACCATACGCCTTGCGCTCAGTATGCAGAACGTCTTCATACTGACCGGCTACAGCGGTCCGGATCCGGAAACCACCTCCGAGAATGGAATCGACAACACTATGTGGCCGCGTTCCCGCACCTATTCCCTCCGCCTGAATGTCAAGTTCTGATTGTCATCCTGAGCGAAGTCGAAGGATCTCATAAATATGATTGCAATATGAAACGAATGATATACATAGCGGCCTTGGCCGCACTACTTGCCTCCTGTGTGCAGAATCTGGATACACTTCCGCTTGACAAGACGGAACCGGTATCCGAATATGTCTACGGCAACTCAGAAGAGGCTTACCTTGCAGGCCTTACACGCCTTTACTTTCAGTTTGTCACAAATGACCTGACAGATATGCAGCCGATGGACGGAGGTGCATCGGAGCTGATCCGCGCCTTCTGGTCAGTCCAGGAGATCACGACCGATGAGGCAAAATGTTCGTGGGAAAACGACGCCTGGGTGCGTGCCCTTAACACGAACACCTGGACCGGAGTCCAGAATGACGCAATCTATGCAGTCTATGTCCGTACTCTTCAGGGGGTGGCCTTTGTGAACGAGTACCTTCGTCAGACCACGCCTGATAAGCTGGCCTCTCGCGGAGTCTCCGCGGATCTTGCGGCTACAATCCAGACATACCGTGCCGAGGCCCGATTCATCAGAGCCTACCTATACTGGATGGCTCTCGACTGCTTCGGAAATGTACCTTTCACTACAGAGAATTCACCTTTCGGAGGAACATATTTCCCTTCCCAGGCCCCTCGCCGGCAAGTGTTTGACTTCTGTGTAGGGGAGTTGAAATCATTGATGGCAGATGATGGTCCAATGCTCTCTGCACACTCTCTTTATCCGCGCGCAGATAAAGGTTCTGCTGCCGGTCTCCTGGCACGTATATACTTGAATGCCAAGGTGTACACGGGAGTTGATATGTCCTCGGAAGCTAAGTCGTTATGCGAGGAGATATTCGCAATGGGTTATCAGCTGAGTCCTTCATACGCCAACCTTTTCAGGGGCGATAACGGCCAGAATGCGTCGGCTCGTGGGGAGTTTCTGTGGGCGGTTGACTATGACAATGATTACATCAATTCATACGGTGGCACTACTTATATCCTGAGCGCCTCAATGGCCTCGACGGACATTACGGATTCGTCCAGACCAAACGGTCAGGTCAACGGCTGGGCTGGTCTGAGGACTCCATATGAATTCGTATCAAAATACTACGGAGTTTCGGGTCAGAATTATCAGACCGGAGAGTATCAGACCCCCGACAGAAGGGGAGAGGTCTTCTACATAAAGGGACGCAGCGAGTCTATGGAGGATGCTCTGTACAGCTTTATGAACGGATGGACTTGTTTGAAATACAATAACATACCTTCTAATGAGACTAATCAGTCATACCTTCCGCAATCGGCGACTATGAGCAACTCCAATGTGGACTTTCCGATGATCCGCCTTGCCGAAATCTATCTGATCTACGCTGAGGTCTGTATGAACCTTGGGGTTCCGGATGAGGCTCTTCCGTATATGCAGGCTCTTGCCACCCGCGCCGGGGTCGCTCCGCCGTCGGAAATCACTCCTGATTTCCTCCTCGCGGAGCGTGCCCGCGAGCTCCTCTGGGAGGCTCACCGCCGCACCGACCTCATCCGCTTCGGGGTGTACGACACCGATGCACTCCTCTGGCCGTATAAAGGCGGCAGCGCCTACGCCGGCGCCGCCTTCCCGGCCTACAAGTGCATCTTCCCGCTCCCTCCGACCGAACTTGCCACCAACAAGGCCCTCGTCCAGAATCCTGGTTATTGACCGTGAAATGTAAACCTCTGACTTTCAGCCTTTTGCTGACTCTGCGTGCTCCCTCGGGGCAGCACGCAGTTTCTGTAAGTGGCTGTACTGTAGTGTTTTGCATTTCACGCTCGCGGCGTGGCGCTTCGTCCGGGAAATGTGGCCGTTCATCAAGTTCTTCCGTCAGTTCCGCTTATATATTTTCAATATATAAGAAAAATGGCTACATTCGTAGGATGTGCGCCTATGCGCATAGTGGAACGATTAATAAGACTAAAAATTTATGATAGCAATGAGGAATTTTCTGATGGGAACAATGGCTGCGGCCTTAATGGTCTCTTGCGCTTCAGACGGCGCACTTACAGTCCCTACCGCAACTCTCGAGGAGTGCGTGTACAAGGGCAACAAGACAGAATTTGCAGTGTGGGCACCTGATGCTGACGACGCTCAGCTCAAGCTTTACAACACCGCTTCGGATGAGACACCTTTCAAGACAGTCGATATGCGACTCGGAAAGGACGGACTCTGGAAGGCGACTGTAAAGGAGGATGTAAAGGGCGCACTCTATACATTCCAGGTGAAGAAGAACGGCCAGTGGCTCGAGGAGACCGCCGGCATCGCTGCGAAGGCAGTCGGAGTGAACGGCTGGAGAGGCGCAGTGGTAGATTGGAACGAGACAAATCCGGAAGGATGGGCAGAGGACAAGAGTCCTGAGATCAAGCCTTCGGACATCATCGTTTATGAGATGCACCACAGGGATTTCTCTATCCACCAGACTTCCGGCGTGACTAACAAGGGTAAGTATCTTGCTCTCACTGAGGAGGGAACAAAGAACCCTGACGGCCTTGCAACAGGTATCGACCACCTCAAGGAGATCGGAGTGACTTATGTGCAGCTCCTTCCTTCGACTGACTTCATCACAGTCGATGAGGCTCACCTCGAGAACAACCAGTACAAC
>JAFYXE010000070.1 GCA_017546275.1 Bacteroidales bacterium
ATGGAGATGTTCAAGGCTTATGCAGAGGGTTACCTCCACGAGCAGAAGGCATCTATGGTTCAGAGCGAGCTTGACTGGCTTGCATTCTCTGCAAGATACATCACTTTCGAGCAGGTACTCCGCTTCCTTATGGACTACATCGACGGTGACAAGTACTACAAGACCGCTTATCCTGAGCACAATCTCGTGCGTACACACGCTCAGTACAAGCTCCTCCAGAGTATGGAGCGCCAGTACGAGCAGATGTGCGAGGTTATCAAGAGCATCTAATCGTTCCTCGTTCGCTGGGTTCGCCGAACCGGGACACAGCCAAATGGCTGGCACATAGACAATTACACAATTGAGGGTCGGTAAAAATACCGACCCTCAATTCATTATTTATGTGATAATCAATATATTAGCTGCCACACTTATTTATATAACTGTTCGGGAGAGTTTGCCGGGAAATATGACAGAACGGTAGCGGAAAACACCTGTTTTCAGCAATATTGGAAACCGTTCGGGAGAGTTTCTTCGAAGATCTGCCCGAACGATGTCTGCAGGTTAGAAGGAGAAGATGATGATCTTCCACATAATGATGCAGGAGACGATGGTCTTGAGACCGGTGCCGGTGATGAAGCCGAGGAAGGAGCCGACGGCTGCCTTGAGGGCCTCGCCACCTGACTTCTTGCCCCAGTAGAGTTCCGAGAGGAAGGCTCCGAGGAAGGAACCGAGGATCATTCCGACAGGAGTGAAGATGATACCGATTATGAGGCCGGCCATAGCGCCGCGTTCAGCGTAGCGGCTGCCGCCGGTCATCTTTGTGAAGTACATCGGAACAACATAATCCACTACCGACACGACAATGGTCACTATACCCCAGATGACAAGGGTCTTCATCTGCATTTCTTCCGGTCCCCAGATATAAAGGAGAAGGAGACCGACCCAGCTGATCGGAGTACCAGGAAGTCCCGGAAGGATGCTTCCGGTGATTCCGATGACTCCAGCCAATATCGCCAATATTACAATTACTGTTTCCATATATTCATATACCTTACCCGTCCACTATATACTATTCCTGAGCCATTACATCCTCAATGTCGGAAGAGAGGATCGGGAGGCGGTGAGGGCCGAGGCGGCGGGCGCCGTCAGCGGTCACGAGGACGTCGTCCTCGAGGCGGATGCCGCCGAAGTCATAGTAGCCTGCCAGCTTCTCGTAGTTCACGAATCCCTTGTCGGTGCCCTCTCTCTTCCACTGCTCGATGAGTGCAGGAATGAAGTAGATACCCGGCTCATCGGTGATCACGTGACCTGGCTCGAGACGGCGTGCCATTCTGAGGTTGCCGAGTCCGAGAAGCGGATGACGCTTCTGGTCCTCTGCATATCCTACATAGTTCTCTCCAAGGTCCTCCATATCGTGCACATCCATACCCATATTGTGGCCGAGTCCGTGAGGCATAAAGAGACCTGAGATTCCCAAAGGAAGCATCTCGTCTACATCACCGCGAACGAGGTCCAGAGCCTTGAGACCCTCAAGAAGGAAACGTGCTGTAGCATAGTGCACATCCCAATATGTAGTTCCCGGCTTGGTCAGAGCGAAAGCATTGTCGTTCGCCTGCTGCACGATATCATAGATCTCACGCTGCTTTGTTGTGAACTTTCCGCTGCAAGGATATGTACGGGTGAAGTCCGAAGCATAGTGGGTATTGCTTTCCGCACCTGCATCCACAACGAGCAGACGGCCCGGAGTGATGATCTGGTGGTGTGAGTGGTTGTGGAGAGTCTCGCCGTTCTGAGAAAGGATTGTAGTGAACGAAGGGCCCCATCCCTTTGAATATGTCACTCCCTCCATACGGCCTACGATCTCCTGTTCCAGCACTCCTGGCTTACAGCCGCGACGTGCCTCCGTATGCATCCAGTAACCGATCTCCGCTGCCTTGTCGAGCTCCTCGATCTCGCACTCCTCCTTGATCAGACGCATTGCTACAACCGACTTCACGAGTTCCTCTGAAGCACCGCCGGCAGCAACCGGACCGACCTTGCGGACAGCCTCGCTGTCAATGCCGGTGAGCTGAGAAAGCTTCATCTGGTTGTAATATCTTGCTGGCGGGAGGAAGTGTACAGGACGACCGGCAGCGACTGCAGCAGTCACAGCCTTGTAGAAGTCTGCCAACGGAGCCGTAGCGGCACATCCGATTGCAGCACCCTTTGAAGCCACTGTAGGCTGAGGGCCCATCCAGATGATGTCATCGATATCCACATCATTTCCGTAGAGGCACTCCTGTGCGCTGTCAAGGTCGAGCACAGCTGCAAACCAAGGCTCGTCGATGCCCCAGTAATAAAGGAAGTTACTGTCCTGACGGAACTTATAGTCATTGCCGCGATAGTTGGTCGCAGCGTCCACATTGCCGAGGAACACGGCCACTCCGTGCGCTCCTCTTGACGCCATCTGCTGAAGCAGACCGCGTCGTCTGTTTACATATACTTCTGACTGAAACATATTGTTTTGCGTTTATTTTCCTGTTGTATAAATGTAGCTTTCCTTCTCCACGGTGAATACGATCTTCATCTTCTTGAGGCCCGAAGGTATCTCGTTGAAGAATATGTGGTCCACGAAAGCATCGTGATTTGTGTTCTTCCATACCAGAGGCTCTACGGTCTCGATCAAAGTCCATCTGTGTCCCTTGGCATTTCCATAGAGCGACACCTTCACAGGCGGCACAATGCCTCTCTTGCCGTAATTCAGCATCGCCACCGTAAGCTGCTCGGCAACCGGTGCCAGCTCTGCCTCGTGTTTGCCGGCCTTGTATCTTGCCCAACCGTTGTCTGTCGCCTTCTCCACCGGTCCTGCATCCTCAGTGAAATACTCCTCTACCGACTTCCAGTATGCATCTCCGCCAGTCCAGGCCATATAGTCCACATAGGCTTTTTCAGACCAGTAAGGCTGTCCCCAAGGATACTGCGACCCCGGCTTCTCGAACAATCCGCAGATGATGAACGATATGATCTTCTCCGCACCGCCTTCGGTGGCTGCGACCATCTGGGCAAGCAGACGTGGGAACGGAGCCGGAATCAGAGCCGACTGACGGTCGTTTGTGCCGTGTTCCCAGGCAAAAGTCTCGCAGTTTGCCCACATCTCCACACCGGTCTTGTCGTGGATCGCACGGAGTTTCTTCCAGTTCTCGCGAAGATTCACAAGCGGATATTTCTCACGTACACATCCTATCTCGTCCTGATATGCGATTATGTCCACCTTGAGTCGTGAAAGCTGCTGCTCATAGCGCGGATCATCGAAATTCGAATTGAAGATTCCGTATGGAGAGATCATAATCTTTGCACCCGGAGTGAGCTCACGTGCACGTGCTGTGAGCGCATTGACGGCCTCTACAGCATAGTCTGTAAGCACCGGACCAAGACAATCCTCCACCGGAAGGTACCAGCCGTAGAAGGCAGGATGTTCTCCATAAAGACCGGCAAGTTCCTCCATCATCTCGATCTGACGGCCCTTGATCGCAGGATCACGCAGATTGTCATCCTGGTCCTTGGCCCATCCGGTACTCATAAAGACCTTCATCCCCTGCTTGGCGGCCTCATCCATAATCGCATCCACCGGACTCTGCCTCTCGGACGGATAATGCCAGTCCATCAGTTTCGACGGATAGTAGGCCTTGCACTCGTTCGCCACCGACATAAACACAAGATACTCCATACCCATCTCCTTCATCTCTACGATCTTTGCCGCCCACATCTGAGGGTCGGTCGCATCGATGCCGTCAGGGTTTGTGTACTTGTTTCGTACATCCTGGTATGGAAGGTTGATGAATGTGCCTGTAATAGGAAGAGTCTTCTGAGCCCAAAGGTCAGAAAGGCCGCTGAATAGGCAAAGGAGCGAAAGCGCAATGAAACTTATCGTCTTTTTCATACATAATCTGTCTTATACGCAAATTTAAAAGTTTAATCGATAAGTTTATGCATTTTGTACATCTTTGCTGTGATTATGGTGATTGCAGGCCCGCCCGGGCCGTGCAATTGAAAAGGGAATCCGGTGAAAGACATACGGAGCTGATGCGCCTGAGGGCAAGCTCCACGACAAGTTCGATTCTCAGGGTCTCAACCCTCAGAAGGCGTACTAGAATCCTTTCTGGGCAGCAAGAAGATACCAGGTGTAGACGATGAAGGAGAGGAGCATAAACGCACCTCCGAGCCTGCCTATCCTTCCTCTGAAGCCGAAGAGCAGAAGGAGGACTGCTGCCGCAATCATCACAACATAATCCGAGACCGTGATTCCGGCCGAGGTGAGGGGCATAACCTCCGCACTGAGGCCGAGGATCAGAGTTATGTTGAAGATATTCGAGCCCACTATGTTTCCCAGAGCCAGCTGCGTGTTCTTTTTAGCCGCAGCCGTGACGGATGCGGCAAGTTCCGGAAGCGAAGTGCCGCAGGCGATGAGCGTGAGGGAGATGAAGGCGTCGTTCACACCGAAGGACTTTGCTATGCACACGGCCTTGTCCACAAAGAGGTCGCAGCTGGAGATCAGCAATGCCAAGCCGCCTACGACCTTGACAGTTGCAAGCCACATAGGGCATTTATCTTCCTTTACAGGCTCCGTTTGCTCCATAGGGCAACTGCACCTGTCTCTATAGAAAGAATACCATATATAGCCCGCAAAAACGGCAAGAAGGATGATTCCGTCAGCCCTGCTGATGCGGGATGGTGTACCTGTGAAGAAATTGAAGGCCAAGATCGTGAGCAGGACTGAGACTCCGATACAGAGCGGAATCTCGAACTTCATATTCTGCCTGTTTATGGATACCGGGAAGAAGATGGCAGTGAGGCCGAGGATTCCCAGGATGTTGAAGATGTTCGAGCCCACTATGTTGCCTATGGCTACATCAGAATTGCCGTCAAGCGCACCGATGACGCTTACCGTAAGTTCGGGCATCGATGTTCCGATACCGACAATTGCAGCACCGATGACAAAATCGGAGACATTATATTTGCGTGCTATGGATACTGCTCCGGCGACGAGGCAATCGGCGCCGAAGACAATGCCCGCCAACGTCAGGATCAGTATGACGTATTCCATACCTACTTGATCAGTTTCTGTATTCTTTCAAGATCGTATTCATACACCTTGGAACAAGGCTCGTAAGTGTGAGGCACGTATTCGAAGAGCTGGAGATATGCCTTGCCGGAAGTCTTGTTGTAATAGACATCCAGTTTGAGTGCGCTGCCCTTCTCCGCCTCTGCGAGATCCACAGCCTCCGGCTTCGAGGCAATCGCTGATGAAACTGCCGTGTGCATCGCCTGTTTGAAATAGTGTTCGGCCTTTTCATATCTTTCCCCTGTATGGGGATCCTGGTAATCCGTCTTGAGAACGAATGCGAGAATAAGTCCTGTGAGAATCAGGAAGAAGCCTGCGAGGTTCACGCTGGCCGCTGTAGGCAGCATAATAAGCACAGAACCTCCGACAATGAGGATGACTGATGCAAGTATGTCCTTCACGGAACGTACTCTGATGAATTCCTTTTCCATATCAATAACTTTTAGCGACTGATCCGAAACCGGCTTCATCAAAATGTCTACCAAAACGAAAAGCCCTTCCACATTTCTGTGAAAGGGCTTTTGTGGTCCCTGCAGGGCATGATCCTGCGACCCCCTGATTATGAGTCAGGTGCTACTAACCAACTGAGCTAAGGGACCAAACTTATTAAAGAACTAAATTTGTATGGTGGTTCGGAATGGTTACCGAACCACTATACAAATATAATGCTTTTTGAGTAATCTCGATTAGTTGAGCTTAATTTCAACCTCAACGCCGCTTGAAAGCTCAAGCTTCATAAGAGCATCTACAGTCTTTGGAGTTGCCTCGTAGATGTCGAGAAGACGGCGGAATGAGTTGAGCTCGAACTGCTCGCGTGACTTCTTGTTTACGAAAGTCGAGCGGTTTACAGTGAAGATCTTCTTGTTAGTCGGAAGCGGAATAGGTCCGTTTACGCGAGCACCAGTAGCTGTCACTGTATCAACGATCTTCTTTGCTGACTTGTCAACAAGCATATGATCGAATGATTTGAGTTTAATTCTGATTATCTGGCTCATATCAAATTTCGTTGAATTCTGTTAAACAATTATTCGTCATCATCAGCCTTGTAGCCGCTCTTCTCGATAACCTCCTTAGCGAGTCCTGCTGGAACCTCTGCATAGTGGTCGAATGACATTGTGCTGGTAGCACGTCCTGAAGAGATTGTACGAAGGATAGTAACGTAACCGAACTGCTCTGCGAGTGGAACGTATGCCTTAACGATACGTGCACCGATAGTTGAGTCCATTGCGTTGATCTGTCCACGACGACGGTTAAGGTCACCCACGATGTCTCCCATATAATCCTCTGGAGTTACAACTTCGAGGCTCATAATAGGCTCGAGGAGAACTGGTCTAGCCTTAGGGCAAGCGTGACGGAACGCGAGACGTGCAGCGAGCTCGAATGAGAGCTGGTCTGAGTCCACTGGGTGGAATGAACCATCCTTAAGAGTAACCTTGAGTGATGGAACCTCGTAACCTGCGAGTACACCGTTTGCCATTGCTGACTTGAATCCC
>JAFYXE010000071.1 GCA_017546275.1 Bacteroidales bacterium
ATTTCCTTTCCATGTAATGTAATCGACAGCATTATTACTATATGCGACAAACGACATAGTAGATTTACTTGCCTTATCTGGCCAATAAACCAAACCATCATAAGTCCAACCATTTGCACCCATGAACACATGTTCGTTATTCATGGCATCCAAGATGGTAGTGTTACCATCTTCGTTCGTAAGGAATCCAAATACATTGAAACCGCCATCATCAGCAAGTGTAATAGCTTCTTCAGACATGATTCCTTCTGCATCTGGCTGAGCAATTGTACTCGCTTTAGTTACCGGAGTCCTACCCGTATACGGGCTGAACGAAACCTCCTGATTAAAGTTTTCCGGCGTCTCCAGCAATGCGCTCTGCGTATAGCCGACTGCGGCTGCTGAGAGAGCGATCAATGAGAAGAAAAATCTTTTCATAATAGTTAGTGTTTTTTGTTGTTTATATTTTTTGTTTTCTATTTATTTTTCTGTTTACCAGTATTCTATCTCTTCCTCTTCCTTGAACAGTTCGTACTGTTTGATCAGGACGGAGATCTCCGGGTCGAGGTTTCCTCGGTGGCGGTAGCTGTAGTCCTGTTCTACTGAGTTCAAGTAGCACTGGACTGCGTCCTGTACTCGACCGATGCGGGAGTAGATGATGGCCATGATGTAGTTCACTGGGGCCGTTCGTTCCTCTGGCTTGATCGGCTCGAGGATCTGGAGGGCTGTGAGGTTTCGGTCCAGGCCGACGAAGGCGACGGCGGCGTTGTAGTCCTCATATGGTCCCAGGAGGGCGATCGCTGTATGGTAGTCCATGTCGGCGAGGGCCTGGAGGCCGCGAGCGTAGGTGCTGTCCACTGTGGTCGTGTGGATGGTGTCCTTGACCATACCCTTTCGGTGCAGGTAGAAGTTGAACTTCACTGTACGGAGTTTAGGGTAGATCTCCTTCTTGGCGTACGAGTACCACCCGTACTTCTTCATCTGGTTCTCTCTTGCGTCAGGTGTCAGTGTGCCGTGCAGGTCGAAGTACTGCTGCTTCTGTGTGTCGGTCATCACTGTGTCCTGTCTTATGTATTCCACGAGGTCTTCCCAGTTCTCCGGGGTGCTTCGCGCTGTAAGCTTGATCTCTGGAATGGTGTCTTTTTCAGGGATGATGATGTCTTCAGTCATCGCTGTGTCCAGCTCGTTGGTCAGCACGATGGAGAATCCTTCTTCATTGGCTGCCTCAAGGCTGTCCCTATATTCCTTAATAAATCTGTCAAAGTACTTTGTAACTGACTCGGAACGTGCCTGCGCGTACTGTGCGTTTCGTACGTATGTTCCTTCAGGTGACGCTGTTGCGTTCACGATGATCGAGTCGAGTTCGAATTCCTCGTTGTCGAGGAGGTTTCTGAGGTTGGCTTTGATCTTTTCGATCTCTGCGGCGTTGTTGCCAAGCTCAGGGTTGATGTCTGACTTCGCCACTTTGAAGTCGATCCTGTAGGCTGTGTTTGCGTAGGCCCTTCTCTCGATCACCTGTGTGAGGTACTTCACTACATTCAGGTCTGCAAATGTCGACGTCGTACTGATGTAGTAGTCGAGCGGCTTGAAGTTCGGGAGGAGGTAGATCATCTCGTTGCCCTGGTAGATGCTACCCTTGAGGAAGATGGTCGCTTTCCTGAGCTTAGGTCGGGTGTTGATGGTCTGTATATAATGGTAGACCACATCTCCGTTGCCTGTTGTGATGACGCTGTCCAGTCTCACTCCCTCTGTCACGATCGGTGTCTTGACAAGCTGTTCGTATTTCTTTCCTCTGATCGATTTGAGGGTGCTGTTTCTTTTCTTGAGCATCTTCTGTGTGTAGTGCTCGATGGCTTCCCTCTCCTTCACGCCGTAGTAGCTTTCGAACTCTTCCTGCGACACGAAGGTGGTGTCTGTCTTGAAGGCGTACAGATCCGGGAAGTTACGTGCCACGAATCGCTCAAGCTGGTATATATTAACAAAGTATATATCTTCTTCGACGATCTTCCTGACGAAGCGGTCGTATCTTTCATAGCCTCGGAGCTGCGCCTCGCGGTAGCCGCGGCCGGTGATGAATATGGCCTCGAGGTCGGTGCTGTCGCCCTGGATGACCATCGACGGGAAGAGGCGGAACTGCCAAGCGTTGTTCAGCATATTCTCAGGCACGGTCACGAGGTACTCGAGGTCGACCTTACCGCGGCGCTCAGCGATGTTCTGGAAGCGCGCGGTCACTGTCGCAGCCTCAAGGACTTCGGTAGCCACCATCTCACCGGTCTCCTCATCCTGAACGGCCTTCATAAGGAACTGTTCGTTACCCTGGGCGTCCTTGATGATGATGGTATCCTGCGCTACGTTCTGCGCGGCGATCGTGTTAGGGGCAGCATTTCTCTTCGGCATATTGAAGAGCACGGTGTCAAGCTGTCCTTCATACAACGCCTTGAGCTGCTTCCTGGTCGAGCAAGAAGCACACGCAAGAATCATCAGAAGACCTGCAATAAGAATATTTCCCTTTATACGATACATTTAAAATATATATACTAACGATAACATTACGTTGTCCAAAAACACAAAGTTTCTCGGTCCTACATCCACAAGCTTTGACTCTACCGGTGCGTTGCCTTCGTACTCTCTGTACTTGAGGAGGCGTCCGCCCCAGATTCCCAGTCCGAGATCCACGTTGAAGTGCGGGCTTATCATAAAGGTGTAGCCTCCTGAGAGTCCGCCTCCGACCGCATCTCCTGTCATTAGGTTGGATGACAGGATTCCGACCTGTTCGAAGTTCTTGTACTGGGCTTTGGCTCCGACCCACCACTCCGAGTAAGCGTGCCATGGCCAGTACCTCATTCCCACATGACCGCCGTACTGCCTGTTCTTGAGGTTGACGTAGGTCGGCGTGTACATCTGCCAAGGGTTTGCAGCGAAGCCGGCATTAAGGGTTATATGTCTTCCCACACTCACTGACGTCTCGGCATTGATGGTACCAAGGCTCATCCAGCCGAGTGTGTTTGTAGACACAGCCCAGTGTTGCGCCTCTGCCACATGCGATGTGCACATAAGCAGAAGAGCCACAGCCAAACCCTTAAATATGTTACCAAAATTCTTCACTATTTAACTTTGTAAGTTACTAATTTTCAATGACTTTTCCCATTTTTTATTCATCTTTTACAAGAGTGGAAGCACTGTCACAATCTCATCTCCCCAATCACTCACACCGACATCAAATCCGCCGCCACCGCCTGGGTTCACTGGGGTTACCTCTGGGAGAGGCTCCGGCCAGTAGACGTGTACTTCAGGCCAAATTACCTTACCATTCTCATCCAACTGAGTTCCGTCGTAGTCGTTGATGGATGCCAACTGCTCTCCGATCGGGAAGTTAAGGTCGATCATCGTCTCGTTATCCACAAGGAGGAGCTTCACATAAAGGTTGTTCTCCTCGGAGAGTCCGGTGTGTCCGGCAGGAATACCGAAGGTCGAGAGGGTCGCCTTGATCGCTCCGGTCATAAGGTCTTCACCGCCGTCAGCGTCCTTGTTGTAGACGAACTGCCAAGATTCGATGGTGTGGGTCACAAGACCTTCAGTAGTTTCTCGTGAAGATATATAACAACCTTCGGCCATATCTTCGAGGGCACCGAGTGCCGAGCGAAGGAAGTGCATATTCTCGAGATGTACGTATATATCGACGTTCTTGATGATCGACTTAGGAACGAGGGTTCCCACCTCATGCTGGGTCTTTGTGACTTTGGTAGGAGCCTTGGTGTCGAGTTCCTTTCTTGCCTGCTTACGTGCGCGCGCTGCCTCCTGACGTGCTGCAAGGTACTCCTGCTCCGCGATCTCGACCATCTCCTCGGTCACCTCGATGTTCTGGAGGCAGTCGATCGCAAGCCACTCCGGCTCAGCTCCAAGTTTAGTGTCAGGCGTTCTTGTCGAGTACCAGTTTGACTTCACCTGGATTACTCGTGCCTCTGCGTTGTCAAAGTCTTCGAGGTTGTAGAACTCGAGGGTCGCGTACTCAGAGTCACTCTGGTTGAAGGCGAAGGCGTGGAAGAAGCCGGCCTTAAGGTCGAGGGTAACGGCATCGAGGTTGTGCGACACGAAACGGAAGAGATTCTCGTCAGGGTTCAAAGGATATGCATACACGGTCATACCGGTAGGCCTCTCGATATGGCGGAACTTGCTCCAGTCTACCTTCACCTTCACCGGTGCGGTGTGAGGGTGGTAGAAACAAAGTTCCTTGAATCCCAAATCGAGATCCTGTGTGCAGGACACCGCCGCTACAATAGTCATTACGAGAACGACGAGCGATGTCAATATGTTACTGAATCGCTTCATCATTCTTTGTCTTTCTTTTTAAATTTGAGAAAATCGAGAGCACGAAGAATGTTCGAATGCGCTCTCGCCGAGTTAAGCTCGTCTGTTCTCTTGTATGACTTGATCAGCCACACTAGAGACACAGAAGCCTTTGTTGGTCCCATCCAAGCTCTCTGGATAGTACCACGCCATGTGTAATGGCCTTCTTCAACCACGTACTCGTAGTAACGTCCGGTAAGCATACCGAAACCGATCTCGAGATCAAGGTTGAGATTAAGGGTCAATGGGAACGAGTAGCCATACTCAGCACCAAAGCCCATATTGATGTTCGGAGTCTGCTGTCCGATGTTACCAGCCTGAAGGTCATATGCGAGTGCCTGACCATAGATTCCAGCGTGATGACCTGAAAAACTTCTCTCCTCAGCCACCTTTCCGAAGTACCTTCTGGCGCCAAACTGAGCTCCATAAAGGTTCCAGTAGAAGTGATTCTCAGGACGCTGCCAGTTCGCATACATCAAGTCAGCATAGACTGTGTAGTTATCGAAAAGGTTCACCTCAGCGCCAAAGTTAGGCACCATCACAGCGTCATACAAGAGATTGGTTTTCAGCGAAATGTATGAGTGGTTATTTATCGGCTTAAGGGTCACCACACGCTCTGTCTCGACCTGAGCATAGGCCGGGGCAGCACACATAGCAACCAAGCTGAAAAATATAATAAATAACCAGTTTCTCATTAGCGTTTTACCTTTTCACACACTTCAATCCAATTTGCAAATATAGCACAACTTTCGCAAACCTGCAAAGAGATGCCCCCCTAAAGGGGGCACAACACTGGTTCATTTAGGTTCATTTCACCATCCCCAGCCTGCAAGGAGCCCCGACCGAGTCTCCATCAAACAGCCGCCAACCCTCCACATGCCCGGCCTCCAACCTCCGCACCGCCTCTGCATCAACGGCTTACCCACTCCGCTCGACGATGAAGGTCGGTTTTTGGGGAGGGCAAACCC
>JAFYXE010000005.1 GCA_017546275.1 Bacteroidales bacterium
AGTTTGATGATAGAGTCTGAGAGAGCCTCCACCGATCCGTCCACGTCTCCCTTGACGATGACGTTGAGCTCCTTGAAGTTTCCGATAGCGATACGACGTCCGATCTCCTCGAGAGTCATATGCTTCTGAGTCTTGATGCCCTGGATACGGATGAGCTGCTCACGCTTGTTGGCGATGTCCTTAGCCTCCTTCTCGTCAGCCATTACAACGAATGTCTCACCCGCTGTAGGAGCTCCGTTGAGACCGAGAACTGAAACAGGTGTAGATGGACCTGCCTCTTCTACCTTCTGGCCACGCTCATTGTACATTGCCTTCACCTTACCTGTGTAGCATCCTGAGAGCATTACGTCTCCGACGCGGAGAGTACCGTTCTGAACGAGGATGGTAGCGAGGTAACCGCGGCCCTTGTCCAATGACGACTCGATCACAGCACCTGCCGCTCTCTTGTTAGGGTTGGCCTTGAGCTCAAGCATTTCTGCCTCAAGGAGAACCTTCTCAAGGAGAAGCTCTACATTCACACCCTGCTTAGCCGAGATCTCCTGGCACTGGTAGCTACCGCCCCAGTCCTCGACGAGGATGTTCATATTGGAGAGCTGCTCACGGATCTTGTCTGGGTTTGCACCCGGCTTATCGATCTTGTTGATAGCGAAGATCATCGGTACGCCTGCAGCCTGTGCGTGGTTGATAGCCTCGACTGTCTGAGGCATAATGCAGTCGTCAGCCGCCACAATGATGATGGCAACGTCTGTCATCTTGGCACCACGGGCACGCATCGCTGTAAACGCCTCGTGACCTGGAGTATCAAGGAATGTGATCTTCTGTCCGTCAGGAAGCTCAACGTGGTATGCTCCGATGTGCTGGGTGATACCGCCGGCCTCACCTGCAATAACGTTGGCCTTACGGATGTAGTCGAGGAGGGAAGTCTTACCGTGGTCAACGTGACCCATCACGGTGATCACCGGTGGACGTGGGAGGAGATCCTCATCGGTATCCTCCGCCTCTCCCTGTGCGATTGCGTCTGTAAGGTTCGCAGTCACGAACTCAACCTCGTATCCGAACTCCTCTGCAACGAGTACGAGAGTCTCAGCATCGAGACGCTGGTTGATGGATACCATCATACCGAGGCTCATACAAGCTCCGATGACCTTGGTCACAGGAGTGTTGTTCATAAGGGTAGCGAGGTCGTTTACTGTCACGAACTCTGTAACCTTGAGAACCTTCTGCTCGAGCTGCTGGAGCTCCATCTCCTCCTGCATCCTCTGTGAGGCTGCCTCTCTCTTGTCCTTTCTGTGCTTAGCTCCGAAGTTGTTCTTCTTACCCTCGTTCATACGGGCGTATGTCTCCTTGATCTGCTTCTGGATCTCCTTCTGCATCTCTTCCTGCTCTGCCTCAGTCATTGGCTTGAACTTGTCACCACCGCGGTCACGACGGCTCTTCTTGTCGTTCTTCTTGCCCTGGTTCTGCTGCTGAGCGTTGTTTGCGCCCGGCTTGTTGCTGTTGTTGTTCTTGTCTTTCTTTACCTTGTTGTCAGCCTCGACCTTAGTGACGTCAACCTTCTGGCTTCCGCCCTTCTCGATTCTTTCTCTCTTCTTCTTTTTCTTCTTCTTGTCGAACTGAGAAAGGTCGATCTTGTCTACGACCTTAGGTCCTGCAAGCTTCTCAACCTCGATCTTCACTTCACGAGGCTCAGCCTTTGGCTGTACCTTCACAGGCTCTTCCGCTGGGGTTGGGGCGGCTGGTACTACCGGTGCTGGTGCAGCTGCTGGCTCTGCAACCGGTGCTGGCTCTGGTGCTGGTGCAGGAGCTGGCTCCGGTGTCTTCTCCTGAGCAGGAGCAGACTTCTTGTCAAATTTAGAAAGATCGATCTTGTCGATGATCTTGAGACCGCCCTCTTCCTTTGCAGGCTCTGCAGGCTTCTCTGCAGGCTTAGGTGCGACCTCTTCCTCCTTAGGCTGTGCCACAGGAGCCTCTGCGTTGAGTGCATTGCTCTTGATGACAACTTCCCTCACAGGTGCCTCCTCCTCTTCAGGTGTGCTCTTCTTCTTGGATCCCATCTCGATGATCTCCTTGAGTTTGATAGTCACCTTCTCAGAGTCGGCCTTAAGTTTCTGGTCTTCACCGAACTTGGCTTCGATAGCCGGAAGATACTCGTCCGATACCTTTGCGTTCGGATTCATCTCCACATTGGCTCCCTTCTCGTTGAGGAAATCCACGAGACGCTGAAGTCCGATGCTGAATTGTTTTGTAAGTTTACTTAATCTTATTTCTGCCATATTTTACCCCTTCATTAATCAGTTTTATTCTTCTTCAAATTCCGCGCGGAGGATATCGAAGATCTCCTCTACGGTCTCGTCCTCGAGGTCAGCCCTCTTGGCGATGTCTGCAGGGCTGAATGCGAGTACGCTCTTCGCTGTGTCGCATCCGATGCTCTGAAGCTTCTCGATGATCCAGTTCTCGATTACATCATCGAACTCGCTGAGGAGTACGTCCTCCTCTTCTGCATTGTTGTCTTCCTTAGGAAGCTCTCTCCATACTTCAATCTCCTTGCCTACGAGCATACCTGCAAGACGGATGTTGCATCCACCCTTACCGATACCCTTCTTGACCTCGTCAGGGAGCATATATACCTTGATCTTCTCCTCCTCTGCACCGAGTACGATTGAAGAGATCTTTGCAGGGTTGAGTGCTCTCTGGATAAGGAGCTGAGTGTTGTTTGTCCACTGGAGAACGTCGATGTTCTCGTTGCGGAGCTCTCTTACGATACCGATGATACGTGAACCCTTCACACCGATGCAGGCTCCGATTGGATCGATTCTCTCGTCATATGACTCTACAGCCACCTTTGCACGCTCACCAGGTACGCGAACTACCTTCTTGATTGTGATGAGGCCGTCGTAGATCTCAGGAACCTCCTGCTCGAAGAGCTTCTCAAGGAACTCTGGAGTAGTTCTTGAAAGTACGATGTATGGAGTAGTATTGTTCTTCATCTCCACGCTCTTGATGATTGCGCGGACAGTGTCGTTCTTCTTGAAGTGCTCGCCAGGGATCTGCTCTGACTTAGGGAGTCTGAGCTCGTTTCCGTCCTCGTCGAGGATAAGCGCCTCCTTAGCCCAAGTCTGGTAAACCTCGCCAGTGAAGATCTCACCGATCTTGCCTACGTACTTGTTGTAGAGGTTTGCCTTCTCGATGTCCATAATTCTTCCCTGGAGGTTCTGGCGGATGTTGAGGATACCGCGGCGTCCGAAATCCTTAAGCTCGATCTTCTTTGCGAAAGTCTCTCCGATCTCGTAGTCGTCGTCGAGAGTCTCGTCGTCCATAGCGATCTGAGTGTTTGGATCCTCTACCTCTTCAACAACCTCTCTGTTCCAGTAGATCTCGCAGTCTCCCTTGTCGATGTTGATGATGATGTCAAAGTTGTCTGCAGATCCGTAGGTCTTTGTGATCTGAGTCCTGAACACATCCTCGAGCACACCCATCATTGTAGGTCTGTCGATGTTCTTCTGGTTCTTGAACTCAGCAAAAGCGTCTTTAAGTTCAATCTTTTCCATTTCTTATGTTTTTGTTTAATTAAATTCGATGAAAGGACGTACGGCGTTCACCTGGTCCATAGTGAATCGGTCAGTGTGCTCCACGATCTCCTTCTTCTTCTTTCCTTCCACTGCCTCTTTCTGAGAATACTTGAGAGTGATGCTCTCCTCGTCTGCCTCTACAAGGGAAGCCACCATCTTCTTTCCTCCCTTGAGAGCCACTTCCACTTTTGTGCCCACAGCCTTCTGGAACTGCTTGAACACCTTGAAAGGCTGGTCAAGACCGGCAGAAGATACGGTGAGGGAGTAGTCCTCTGTCTCTCTGTCGAACTTGGTTTCGAAGTATCTGCTGAGAGATACGCAGTCGTCAAGTTCAATTTTTCCGTTTTCCGACTCTATTGTCAGTACAATATCATTATCTTTGCTGACTGAAATGTCAACAAGGAAGCAGCCACGTGCAACTATCTCGCTTCCGATGGCATCTAAAATCTCTGATACGTTCATTTTACAACGGGTTAATACATAAAATAAGGGGGCTACCCGCCCCCTGTCATTCTCACGCTGCAAATGTAATAATAAAATCAGAATAAACAAAATACAAAGCACTTAACCTGCAAAAAGATGGAATTTAAAGCAAAGGAAATTGCAGATATCCTCAACGGTACGGTAGACGGCGATCCTGAGGCCGTCGTAAAGACATTCGCACGCATCGAAAGCGGCAAGCCTGGAGCCATTTGCTTCTTCGCAAATCCGAAATACGAACAGTATGTGTACACCTGCAAGGCGGAGGTCATCATCGTGAACAAGACCTTCGAGCCTAAGGAGCCTGTGTCGGCTACTATGGTGAGGGTGGATGACGCATATTCGGCTGTCGCCGCGCTTCTGGACTATGTCACAGCAAAGAAACGTTCATACAAGAGATACCGCGGTTGCCGCAGCAGGGTGCGCTGGAGCGCAAAGCTCGGCAGAAAGGTGTATGTCGGTGATTTTGCATACATCGGAAAGAATGCAGTTGTGGGTGATTACACCAAGATCTATGAGAATGTATATGTCGGCGACGGCGTGAAGATCGGTTCTCACTGCATCATCTATCCCGGTGTCAAGATATACCCGGGAATGGTGATCGGAAACAATGTCATCCTCCACGCAAACGCAGTGGTGGGTTCGGATGGCTTCGGCTTCGCTCCGCAGGAGGACGGAACCTGGAAGAAGATCGAGCATACAGGCAATGTCATTATCGAAGATAATGTCGAGATCGGTGCAAACACCTGCATCGACAAGTCTCAGATGGGCTCTACAGTAATCGGAAAGGGAGTGAAGATCGACAACCTCTGCCAGATCGCGCACAACGTCGAGGTGGGAGAGAATACCGTGATGGCGTCGCTTACGGGAGTGGCTGGTTCGGCAAAGATCGGCCGTCATTGCATCATTGCAGGACAGGTGGGAATCGCAGGTCATATCAGCATCGCTGACAATACCACAATCGGAGCTCAGTCAGGCATTATGGGCAAGGTTAAGGAGGAGGGTCAGACCCTTATGGGTTCTCCGGCCTTCCCGCTCAAGGATTTCCTTCGCGCTTATGCTGTGTTCAAGAGGGCTGGAAAATAGGAATATAGGAAAATAATCACTATCTTTGCGGGCTAAACCAAAATTCATAAGGAAGTAAAGATAATGCAGTTACAGCAGACATTAAGAAAAAGCTATTCGTTTGAGGGGAAGGGACTTCATACAGGAAAGGTAGCTAAGATGGTGGTGGGACCTGCACCTGTCAATACAGGTGTGGTGTTCAGGAGAGTAGACCTGGGTGAAGAGGCGTATGTAAAGGCGTTGGCTGAGAATGTGTCCAACACTGCCAGAAGCACGACAATCGCTTCGGGAGATGCATATGTCTGCACTGTAGAGCATATTCTTTCTGCGCTTACCGGAATGGGAGTGGACAACGCTATGATCGACATCGACAACGTTGAGGTCCCTATCCTTGACGGAAGTGCAAAGCCTTATATAGATGCCATCTGGAAAGACGGGCTGGAAGAGCAGGACGCTCCGAGAAAGTACATCGAACTCAAGGAGGCTGTAGAGGTACGCAACGACGAGAAAGGTTCAATCGTCCGCATCGAGCCTGCAGAGGAATTCTCATACGAAATCAAGATTGACTTCAATTCAAGGGTTCTTGGCGTACAGACAGCGCGTTGGGATGCTGGCACAGCATATGTTGAAGAGGTCGGAGTCTGCAGGACATTCTGCTTCTTCCACGAACTTGAATTCCTTCTCAAGAACAATCTGGTCAAAGGCGGTGATGTAGACAATGCGATCGTGATCGTGGAGCATCCTGTCACCAAAGAGCAGGTTGAGAATATGAGCAGCATCTTCAATGTACCTGTGCTTGAGGTGAGGGAGGACGGCTATCTCAGCAACCTTCAGCTCCGTTTTGAGAACGAGTGTGCAAGACACAAGCTCCTCGACCTTATCGGCGACCTCAGACTTTGCGGAGGCTTCCTCAAGGCAAAGGTCATTGCAGAGAAGGCGGGACACGGCATCAATACTGCAGCAGCAAAAGAAATCAGACTGAAAAAATAAATTACCATAAATTATGGCAAACATACATCCACTGGCAACAGTACATCCAAATGCCAAGCTTGGCGAAAATGTAGAGGTAGGACCTTACGCATATATTGAGGAGCACGTTGAGATCGGAGACGGTTCTAAGATCCTTCCGCACGCTACAATCTTCAATTACGTGAAGATGGGAAAGAACTGCTGTGTCTTCCCGGGAGCTGTGATCGGAGCTGTGCCTCAGGACCTCAAGTTTGACGGAGAGGTTACATATGTCGAGATCGGTGACAATGTGAACATCCGTGAGTGCGCTACCATCAACCGTGGTACAAAGGCAAGCGGAAGAGGAGTGACCAAGATCGGAAACAATGTTCTCCTTATGTCATACACTCACGTTGCACACGACTGTACAGTAGGAAACAACTGTATCCTCGTAAGCTACGTCGGCATCGCCGGAGAGACTGATGTGGATGACTGGGCTACAATCGGTGGCAGCACTGTGGCTCACCAGTTCTCAAGGATCGGAAAGCACGCTTTCGTAGGTGGTGGCTGCAAGATCAACAAAGACGTTCCACCTTATGTTCTCTGCGGACGTGATCCTCTCACTTATGCAGGTGTGAACATCGTAGGTCTCCGCAGAAGAGGCTTCACTTCTGACCAGATCAGAGGTATCAAGGATATGTATGACATCATCTACAATGCCGGAACAAACTTCTCTGACGCATTGGCCAAGATCGAGCTCGGCTTCCCGGAGTCGGAGGAAAGAGATACCATCATCAACTTCATCAGAAACTCGAAGCGCGGTATCATCAGAGGATTGAATTCGGAAACAAAGGGTAACATCGACTAAGGTGGCAAAACTCTTTACGACAGCGTATTTCCCGCCGGTATCCTACTTCGCGGCAATCGCAGAGGATATGGCTGGACTTTCAAGAAAACGTGGCGACGACGGCTCTCTGGAGCTGTCGCCGTCAGTCGTTTATATCGAGGCCTGCGAGAATTTCCAGAAGCAGTCCTACAGAAACCGCTGCCGATTCTATGCTGCAGACGGAGTGCAGACTCTTTCCTTTCCGATTCTTCACGATGGAGGCACCCACAAGCAACCTGTTGCGGACATCAGAATTGACTATTCGAAGCCTTGGGTTCTTCAGCACAAGAGAGCCATCGTTTCGGCATATGGAATGTCTGCATATTTCGATTATTACAAGGATGAACTGTTCGCCATTCTCGACAGTCAGCCAGAGAAGCTGCTTGATCTTAATCTCGCACTTCTGCGTTTCTTCATAGAGAAGATCGGTCTCAAGGTGGATCTCAGACGTACTGAGGACTATGTCAAGGAGACTGACTGTGAGGATCTTAGAGAGGTGATTCATCCGAAGAAGGATAATGATGTCCTTCGCAGACTGGGACTGGAAAAGCCGTATTTCCAGGTCTTTGCCCAGAAATACGGCTTCAAATCCGATCTGTCTGTTATGGACCTGCTTTTCAACGAAGGTCCGGACAGCATCCTATATCTCAAGAATCTTTAGAATCTCCATCCTATTGTAAGGAAGATCTTCCAGGCATCCTTTCTGTTGAGGATTTCAGGTGCCGGGCTTGCGATCTCGTTTCCGTCGAAGATGTAGTCTGCGTAAGGCATAAAGTATTCATCTGTCGCGAAAGAGTATCTGCAGGCTGCGTCAGCGAAGAACGATCCCTTTGAATTGTATCCCAAACCGAATGACGCGTTCTGTGAGAAGAGCATAGGAAGCTTGTCTCCCCAAGCCGAGTATATCTCAGGAGATGTCTTGAGATTGTAGCCCGCTCTCACTGCCAGTACGCTGAACGGCTTCACCTCGATTCCGGCTCTGAGTGTGTGTGACGCGCCGAAGATGTTCTTGATCTCGGCATTGATGTCGTTAAAGTAGTCCCTGCCGTCATTGAGACCTGATCTCTTGAACTTCATTGTGCTGTAGTCGCAGTATTCGTAGTCTGCACTGATGACTCCAAGCTGTCCAAGTGTGTATGCAATACCGAAGTTGGCCTTGTACGGCTGTCTGAACGAGTATCTGTCCTCTCCCTGAGGGCTTGATGCATATGCATCGTACTTCATTTCAGTGTACTGGGTCTCTCCTGTATGCTGCCATCTCTCGTTTATAGTAGTTGATGTAGGAGTCTGGATTGCAGCTCCGATTCTGAGGCCGAAGCCTGGAGTCACGATCACTCCGAACTTTCCGAAAACGCCTGATGTCTGTACAATGTAGTCATATGTATATTTCATCTGACTGAAATACATTGTCTGTCCGTTGTCGAGTCCGATCTCGAAGTCTGCAGGGTCAACTGCCTGCTCCTTGAAGTACTCGGAGTAGCTGTAGTCCATCGAACTGATTCCTAGGTTGGCTCCGAGATATATGAAGTCAGAGATGTTGAATCCGAGGTTGAAGAGATATTCGTATTTGCTTCCCCTTACTGTGCGTCCGTATGTCTGGTCGATAGGTCCGCCAAGGGCGATCTCTGTCCTGCCGTTGTTGTCGTAGATGATTTCGGATGCGCCTACGAACTGATCGTCATAGCCTCCGAATGTAGAGATCATACCGCTGTGGTAGCCCACAACATCTCTCCAGTTGTAGTAGTCGTATGCGTTGTCCTGGTTGAGTTCGCTGCCTCTGTAGCCGTTTGCAGTTGCATTTGCAGCCATCGACCCCATAAATGTAGTGGTATTGTTTCTGCCGGCTGCGTAGACGTTTTCGTCCCAGCTGTTGGTGCGGTTTGCGACAAATCCGAATGATACGCTCTTGAGTCCGCTTCTTCTGTTGGTGTCCCAGTAGAAAGTCATACCGAAGTTAGGCACAGAGAACGCTGTCTGGGTGTTCTTGTATGTCTTCTCGAAGTATGGAAGTGAACCGTTTGCGAAAGGTGACACTCCGCTTGCTGTGTTCGAATACACTGTGAGCGCCGGAGTGAATGCAATCTGCGAGTATCTTGATATCGCTGTTCCTGCAGGGTTGATACCGACAGCACCGAGGTCTCCGCCAAGTGCGGTGAAGGCATTACCCATCGCTACAGATCTCGCTGTCCCTTCATAATTGTCTTCGCTGAACAGAAAAGCGTCATAGGCAGACTGTGCTCGGCCTATCACTGCTGATAATGTCAGGAAAATGATTAAAGCTGTCTTTTTCATATCTTATCAAATCTGTTTTATCTTCTTCCTACTGATGAGCTGCTGCTTCGGCTAGCTCCGCCGCTGTAGCTTCCGCCGCTGCGGCTGCCTCCGCTGAAACTTCCGCTGCTGTAACTTGTCGACGATCTTGATGTAGACGCCGGTGCGCTGCCCCTGTAGCTTGATGGGCCTGATGTGCTGGATCCTCTGTAACTGCTTGATCCTGACTGTTCTCTGTATGAGCCCACGCTGCCAGACGGTCTTGTCTCGGACACTCCGCTTCCTGCAACTGTTCCTGTCGGTCTGCGGTGGTTTGCCGGCTGCCCTTTCACTATGGCAGTATTCTGTCTGATCGAAGTGTTTGAGCCGCCTGTCAGTTTTGTTCCTGTAGTCAACTCCGTTGCTGATACGGCTGTCTGCTGTTTGCGTACCGATGAGCTGGCTCTGCTTACTGATGTTCTTGCAGGTGCAGAAGATGTTCTGCTTACGCTTGTCCGTCCGGATGACGAAGCTGCAGTCAGCTGACGGCCGGCGCTCTGTGCCACGGTGCCGCGGCTTGTTCGGCTGCTTCCGCCACCGCCGCTGCGTGTAGACACTCTGCTTGCAAACGCCCTTTCTGATCCGGTGTATCTGCGTGGTCCCTGCCAGCGGTCCTCGTCCTTGATCGGGCCGGCGTGGATATGATGGTGGTGATGTCCCCAGTAAGGATCCCAGCCTCCGTACCATCCGCAGTAGTATGGATTCATATATCCATAATACGGGTTGTACCAGCCTGCATAGCCATAGTATCCATAGTAGCCGTAGTATCCGTAATATCCGCCGTAGTACCAAGGGTCATACCAGCCGCCGTAATAGTATGGGTCGTACCATCCGTAATGTCTGTATGGCGCGTATGCCCAGGCGTTCCAGTACCAAGGGTCATAGTGACGGCTCCAGTACCAGCTGCTTCCGATGCTGTAAGGGGTGTAATATGCCCAAGGGTTTACGTAGTTCTGCCAGTCATATGGGTTTTCGCCGACAGTCACCACGGTACTGCCGATGGCCTTGTCGTATCTGATGCTTGCAGACATATTTTCAGGTATCATCACGGTGTCCTTCCTTTCGCCGAAAAGATATATCTGGGAAGCCTTTGTCTTCTCTATGAGAGCGTCGGTCTCTGCCTTCGCGGCTGTCTTCTCCTCCTTTGTGACGAAGTCTGGAGCACTGCTGTAGATGCCGTCCTGAAACTTGTGTCCGTTGTCCGATGATGCATATTGGCCTATGGTTCCGCACGATGCAAGCATCAGAGCGGCGGCAATCATCAGCGCAGAACTCTTTTTCATAGTCATTCTCCTTATTTATTTGTAATAATTTCGTATCTTCGCAACCTGTATCACAATGCAATAATTGTACCGCTGTTTTGCGGCCGGACACAGTAGCGCATTCAGATACAATTATAGAGATAAAAACAATAAAAAGCAAAAATACAATGGCAAAAGAAGTAACCAAGAGGTCGGACAACTACTCACAGTGGTATGACAACCTCGTAGTAAAGGCAGATCTGGCAGAGCGTTCGGCGGTCAGAGGCTGTATGGTGATCAAGCCATACGGTTATGCAATCTGGGAGAAGATGCAGGATGTACTCGACAAGATGTTCAAGGACACAGGTCATCAGAACGCATATTTCCCTCTTTTCATCCCTAAGTCGTTCCTCAGCCGTGAGGCAGAGCACGTAGAAGGCTTCGCAAAGGAGTGTGCAGTGGTGACTCACCACAGACTTATGGCGGATCCTGACGGTAACGGTGTAGTTGTAGATCCTTCAGCTAAGCTTGAGGAGGAACTCATCGTAAGACCTACTTCAGAGACTATCATCTGGAACACATACAAGAACTGGGTTACATCGTGGAGAGATCTTCCTATCCTCTGCAACCAGTGGGCAAACGTTGTCCGTTGGGAGATGCGTACCCGCCTTTTCCTCCGTACTGCAGAGTTCCTCTGGCAGGAGGGCCACACCGCACACGCTACACGTCAGGAGGCTGAGGAAGAGACAATGAAGATGGTGAATGTCTATGCAGACTTCGCACGCAACTATATGGGTGTTCCTGTAGTGGTAGGTCACAAGAGTCCTAACGAGCGTTTCGCAGGTGCTCTTGACACTATGACAATCGAGGCTCTTATGCAGGACGGCAAGGCTCTCCAGGCAGGTACTTCACACTTCCTCGGTCAGAACTTCGCAAAGGCGTTCGACGTGATGTTCACTAACAAGGAAGGCCAGCAGGAATATGTATGGGCTACATCTTGGGGTGTTTCTACACGTCTTATGGGTGCCCTCATTATGGCTCACGGAGACGACAACGGTCTCGTGCTTCCTCCGAAGCTCGCACCTATCCAGGTCGTGATGGTTCCTATCACAGGCAAGGACGAGGCAGTGAACAACGCTATCCTCGACAAGATGGCAGAGTTCAAGAAACAGCTCGAGGCAAAGGGCATCAGCGTGAAGATCGACAGCCGCGACACACTCCGTCCGGGCTTCAAGTTCGCAGAGTGGGAGCTCAAGGGAGTTCCTGTACGTCTTGCAATGGGTGCACGCGACCTCGAGAACGGTACAGTCGAGCTCGCTCGCCGCGATACCTGCGAGAAGTCTTCACACTCACAGGAAGGTGTTGCTGACGTGATTGCAGCGCTTCTCGACGAGATCCAGGACAACATCTACGCAAAGGCACTCAAGTTCCGTGACGACAGCATCCGCAAGGTGGACACTTGGGAGGAGTTCAAGGAAGAGATCACCAAGGGTGGCTTCCTCCTCTGCCACTGGGACGGTACTCCTGAGACTGAGGAGAAGATCAAGGAGGAGACAAAGGCAACAATCCGTTGTATCCCTGTCGACAGCGCAGTGTGCGTAGAGGAAGGCAAGTGTATCTACACAGGCAAGCCTTCAAGCCAGAGAGTTCTTTTCGCAATTTCTTACTAATTATGAAAAAAGTATTCATCGCAATATCAGCGGCCCTCCTTACTATGGGCGCTTATGCGCAGGACGCGCAGCAGGCTGCAGCAGATGCAGCAAAGGCAATGGATGCAGCTCCGGCTGCTGAGGCAAAGGTTGAGAAGCCAAAGTATTGGACAAACTCTCTCAAGACAAACCTTACTCTCGGTCAGACAAGCCTTACAAACTGGGCAGCCGGTGGTGACAACACTGTATCGCTCGCGGCTTATGTAGACGGCAACGCAAACTGGAAGAAGGGCGATATGTTCTGGAACAACCGTCTCCAGCTCGATTACGGCTTCCTTTGGGCATCTTCAAAGCCTATTCTCCAGAAGAATATGGACCGTATCTACCTTGAGAGCAAGTGGGGTTACAAGGCTCCTTCAACAAGGTACCTTTACTTCTCTGCAAACTATGACTTCAAGTCTCAGTTCACTACAGGTTACGACTACAAGACTCCTGCTTCTGTGACTGACGAGAACGGAAATGACCTCAAGGGTTCGGATCTCAGAGACGTATGGCGTGATGCACGTGAGCTCAAGTCAGGTTTCCTTGCTCCAGCATACACTAATCTCGCACTCGGTATCGACTTCGTTCCGAACAAGTGGTTCTCATTGAACTTCGCACCTCTCACAGGTGACTTGGTTATCGTGAACGACCCTACTTTGAGAGCTAACTACAGTATGCCGCTTAAGAAGCAGTATGAGGGTGTTACAGAGAACCTTCCTGAGGACGGATCACAGTACTCCAACGTACGCTTCGGATTCGGTGCCCAGCTCAAGATGGACGCTAAGGTGAACGTAAACGACAACTTCGCATACAGCACACAGGTTGTCCTCTTCGCCAACTATCTTGACATCAAGCACTGTCCACGTATCAACTGGGACAACCGTTTCGACTGGAAGCTTGCAAAGTACTTCTCGCTTACTATGACAACCAACCTGATCTACGATGACACAATCCTGATCAAGGCTGACAAGGATCTCGAGCAGTTCCCTGATGGAAAGGCAAGAGTTCAGTTCAAGGAGTCTATTGCATTCGGATTCACATACACTATTGCAAGCAAGAAATAATGCTTAACCGCTTCAGGCATATAGCAGAAGAAATGAGGGGGCTGATCGATGATTCACGGTCAGCCCCATCTGTCATTTCAAGATGTATCCTTGCCGTAAGCGGCGGAGGCGACTCTATGTGCCTTGCGGATATGTGGCTGCGCGCATTCGGACCTGATTCCTTTGCTATGGCGCATTGCAATTTCAACCTGAGGGGAGAGGACAGCGACGCTGATGAGGCGCTCGTTACCGAATGGGCCGAGTCCAATGGGGTAAGGCTGCACAAGGTGTCTTTCGATACCGTAGGATATGCTGAGGAAAACGGCGTGAGCATAGAGATGGCCGCACGTGACCTTCGCTACGGATGGTTCGGCCAGTTGTGCGAAGAGTACGGCTATGCGGCAGTAGTCACTGCTCATCACGCCGATGACAATGCTGAGACTATGGTCCTGAATATGGTCCGCGGAACCGGACTTAAGGGGCTTTCCGGAATGAAGCCGGTTTCTCCTCTTCCGTTGTCGTCCCGTGAGATCTCTCTTCTCCGTCCTCTTCTGACTTTCACCCGTAAGCAGATCGAGGGTTATCTGTTCGCACAGAAGGTTCCGTATCGCGAAGACAAGACAAACGCTTCGGTGGAATACAGACGCAACAGCATCCGACACGAAGTGTTCCCTCTGTTCGGCAAGATGAATCCTTCGTATGTCCGCACGCTTAACCGTGAGATGACATACTTCAAGGATGCATCGGACATCGTCGAGGACTGGTGCCGCCTGCAGCAGGACAAGGTGCTTTGCGGAAACGGCAGTTCCGAAAGTGTGGAGAAGACCGTTTCAGTACCTGCCCTTCTGGGTATTCCTCAGTGGAGATACCTATTATATTATATATTGGAGCCATACGGCTTCAATTCGTCTGTCCTTGAATCGGTAGAGTCGCTTCTGATCTCAGATCGTACGCTTTCAGGAAAACGCTTCGAGTCGGAAGATTACGTACTCTTTACGGAAAGGCAAAGCCTTGAGGTAAGAAGGAAGCCTGCACCTGTTACTGAGATGGGCCGAGGTGACTTTACGGTTGCAAGAACTGCCGGAACCTACCACGTCAATGGTTCCAGGATAAGCGTCGAGGTCCTGCCTTGGACTTCCGGTATGCCTCTCAAACAGCCTGAAGGTACATTGATTCTTGATGGTGCTGCTCTTGAATTCCCGTTTGTCTTCAGAAAGTGGTGTGCAGGAGACTGGCTGATACCTTTCGGTATGAAGGGCAAGAAGAAGGTCAGCGACCTTTTCACTGACCTCAAATACGGACACAATGCAAAGGATGCAGCCGTGATGATTGTAGATTGCACTGGTGATCTTGCTGAACAGCAGCATATTGCTGGTGTGGCTGGAGTCAGGATCGACGATCGCTATAAGGTGAACCCTAACACAGAAACAATAATCAGAATAACCATACTATGAGACATTTGTCGTATCTGATCCTGTCTGGATTGCTTCTCCTTACAGGATGTAATTCACATTTCATTTCGGATGAGTCTTTCCGCAACGCGGTTGCAGAAGACCTCGCCTCAAGAACAGAAATCCTTGATGCTGCGGGAGTGGACTTCGAGTCTATGGCAGTAAGCAACGAGGAGAGAGAGGCGCTTGAGTTCCTTTATGCATATATGCCGCTCGGCGATATCGTCAACAAGGAGCCGTCATATTATCTCGACCACTACCGTATGATGCGCAAGGCTCTCAAGGAGATGCCTTGGGGCAAGTCTGTCCCTGAGCGCGAGATGCGTCACTTCGTACTTCCTGTACGTGTGAATAATGAGAACCTTGACTCTGCGCGCTATGTGTTCTATGCTGAACTCACGCCGAGAATCAAGCATATGTCTATGAAGGACGCTGTCCTCGAAGTGAACCACTGGTGCCACGAGAAGGCTGTGTATATGCCTTCTGACCGCCGCACAAGCTCGCCGCTTGCCACCATCAAGACTGCATACGGACGTTGTGGTGAGGAGTCTACTCTCCTCGTTGCCGCTCTTCGTTCGGTAGGTATCCCTGCACGTCAGGTGTATACTCCAAGATGGGCGCATACTGACAGCAACCACGCTTGGGTAGAGGCTTGGGTGGACGGTGAATGGTACTTCCTCGGAGCCTGTGAGCCAGAGCCTGTGCTCAATCTCGGCTGGTTCAATGCTCCTGCAAGCCGCGGAATGCTTATGCATACCAATGTATTCGGAAGATACAACGGTCCTGAGGAAATCGTGAGAGAGACATATCTTTACACAGAGATCAATGTGATCGAACACTATGCTCCGGAGTCGGCTGCTGTGGAGATTACAGTTGTTGACAATGAAGGACAGCCTGTAGAGGGTGCAAGAGTTACATTCAAGATCTACAATTACTCTGAGTTCAACAGCGTTGCATATAAGCTGACTGACGCAGAGGGCAAGACTTCCCTCACAGCAGGTCTTGGCGATATGATGATCCACGTGTCAAAGGACGGACGCTTCGGCTTCAGGAAGGTTACATACGGTCAGGAGAAGGAAGTGACCATTGCTCTCGAATACGAGAAAGGTTCTGATATCGAACATATTGAAATGGAGGTGGTGCCTCCTGTTGAGAACGCTCAGCTTCCAGATGTGACCGATGAGCAGAGAGCAGAGAATACCCGCAGAATGGAGTATGAGGATTCTCTCAGAAATGCTTATGTGGCTACATTCTATACAGCTGAGACTGGTTTGGAGTATGCTGAGGGTATTGAGACAAAGTGTGCTCCTGATCAGGATCAGCGCATTGCTGACATTCTCGTAGCTTCAAGAGGTAACCATAAGGAGATCACCGACTTCCTTTGCGAGGCTGAGGCAAAGGGAAGACTTGAGGATGCATATAAGCTCCTTGAGACTCTTGCGGCAAAGGACCTCCGCGACACACCTAAATCAGTTCTTGATGATCATCTTTATTATGGTGAGGAAGGCGAGTGCTCGCTCGATCACGTGGCTTGTCCAAGAGTTGATACTGAGCTTCTCAGACCTTACCGTGAATATTTCAAGACCAATATTCCAGAGTCGCTTGCCGATACAGTAGTGAACAATACTGCGCTCTTCGTAAAGTGGTGCAAGGACAATCTTGCTATGCACGACAAGATCAGTCTGCGTTATGTGCAGCTTGACCCTAAGAGAGTGTGGGAGACAAGACTCGCGGACAAGGGCTCACGTGAGATCTTCTTCGTGGCTGTGTGCCGCAGCTTCGGTGTGGATGCGTGGATGGATCCGGTTACAAGAGTCGTGAAGTATTTGGGTACAGACGGACTTGTATACGATGTGGACTTCGATGCAGTCGAGCAGATAGTTGCTCCTAAGGGTAAGCTCAAACTGAAATACAAGCAGATTCCTCTTCTTGATGACCCTAAGTATGAGGTACATTTCAGCATTTCCAAATATGTGAACGGCGAGTTCCAGCTTCAGAATTATGATGGTTCCTGGGCAGAGCTCTTCCGCAGACCTGCCGAAATGGACTGCGGCTACTATATGCTCGTGAGCGGTTCAAGAATGTCAGGTGGAAATGTCTTCGCAGATGTGGAATACTTCACAATCGAAGAGGGCAAGACTACAGTCAAGGAACTTGTGATGCGTGATGTCGCAGACCAGATCCGTGTGATCGGAAGCTTCGATTCGGAGATGAAGTACAAGACTGTTGACGGTGTTGAGAAGTCAGTCCTCGAGACTACAGGCCGTGGATATTTCGCAGTTGCCCTCGTTGACTACGGTACAGAGCCTACCAACCACGCGTTTATGGACATCTCAGCAGTGAAGGCTGAACTTGAGGAGTGGGGAAGACCGATCCTTGTTGTGTTCGCTACCGAGGACGATTACAGAAAGTTCAGGGCTCAAGACTTCAATCTCCCATCTACCGTTCATTTCGGAATCGACATTGACGGACAGATGAGAGATATGATCGCGACTGAGATGAAGCTCAAGAAGGGTGGACGTCTGCCGCTCATTGTTATGGCGGATACATTCAACCGCGTAGTGTTCTTCTCTCAGGGTTATAGTATCGGATTGGGCGAAAGCCTCGTCAAGACTTCAAAGGCTCTATAGTTGCAGCGACCCTGCGGGCAGTTGTCTGAACTGTTCCGTATGGGTCGTCTTCACTTCCCATAGCGACCTCAGGGTTGCGGAAGACCATACCGCTTTGTACAGGCTCTCTGGCTGAGAAATGAAATTCTCGTGCGCCGGAGAGTCTTGCTATTTCTGCAATGTTGCTCTCCTTTACACCGCAGCCAGGCATAATGATGAGCCTGTCGCCGGCCTTTTCCACAAGCTTTGCAAGCAGTCCTGCGCCTTCAAGCGCTGTAGGTCTGCATCCGGATGTAAGGATGCGTGCGCATCCCAATTCAATGATGTCCTCAAGGGCCTGCATAGGGTCAGAACTGTGGTCGAAGGCTCTGTGGAATGTGACAGGTGTGTCTCCTGCAGCTTCCATCAGTCTGGCCATATTGACCTTGTCGACAGATCCGTCTGGAAGAAGACAGCCGAACACGAGACCGTCAGCTCCAAGTTCCTTTGCGACCTTGATGTCATATAGCATCTCGTTTATTTCTTCTTCGCTATAGAGAAAGTCTCCGCCACGAGGCCTGATGATGACGTTGAGGGCGATGCTGATGCATTCCCTTGCGCTGCGTATCATTCCATACGAAGGGGTGGTGCCTCCCTCCGGTATACCGGCGCAAAGCTCCACCCTGTTCGCTCCGCCTTCCTGTGCAGCTATGCAGCTTGCCACAGAATTGGCGCATATTTCAAATCTGTACATTATCTGATGATGATTTCGTAAGGTAAACGTGCATAAGCCTTTCCGCTTTCTGCCTCGGTCCAGCCGATGAATGCCTTCTCTACGCTCTCAAGCGGTGTACCAGCGAATACTGATTCGCCTGCTCCTCCGAATGACTCGAGCAATGCCTCAAGTGTAGTGAGCGGCTTAGGATAACCTACAACCTGTACGTCATTCACGCTTTCAACACCGTCGATGCAAAGAGCCGCATATTCGATTGCATCCTCGATTGTGCCGATCTGGTCAACGAGTCCGATCTCGAGCGCTTCGGCGCCTGTCCATACACGTCCCTGAGCGATGTTGTCAACAGCCTCTACAGTCATATCTCTGCCCTCTGCCACGATTGATGTGAACTTGCTGTAGATTCTCTCTACTGAAGCCTGCATAAATGCAGTCTCCTGCGGATCTAGCGCTCTCATCATACCGAGCATATCTGCGTGCTTGTTAGAGTTCACCGGAGTGATGTTCACGTGAAGCTTGCTCTTCACTGCGCCTCCGAAGTCAGGAATCATACTGAATACTCCGATTGAACCTGTAAGAGTAGTTGCGTTCGCAAAGATATAGTCTGAGTTTGCTGAAATCCAATATCCGCCTGATGCAGCGTAGTTGCCATATGATGCGATTACAGGAACGTTCTTTCTGAGGAGGTCGAGTTCAGCCTTGATCTTCTCGGATGCGAGTACGCTTCCGCCAGGTGAGTTCACTCGGAGTACCACTGCCTTCACGTCCTTGTCGTTTCTAACATCTGCGATGATCTGTGCAAACCTGTCACCTGCCACCTGCTCCTTGTCGCTTCCGTCAACGATGTTGCCCTCTGCGTAGATCACTGCAACCTTGTTGGCTGGCTTGAGGTTTACAGGATTGAGCTTGGCGTAGTCTGCGAGCGAAATGCCCTTTACATTTTTGTAATTGTCTGTGACATAGAGATCTGCAAGCTTCTGCTGGAGTTCTTCTCTTGTGAGGAGACCGTCCACCATACCCTTCTCGAGGAAGTCGCTAGGGAAGTTCAGCTCGAGGTTGTTGATCATAGAGTTGAGCTCCTCTTTGCTGATGCCTCTTGACTCGGCGATGTCTGTTGCCCAGCTGTCCCACATCGATGTGATCATAGACACGTTCTGCTCCATATTCTCCTTGCTTGAGGAGTTCCTGATGTACATTTCACCTGCTGATTTATACTTTCCGTGACGGATGAGCTGTACATTGATTCCGAGTCTGTCAAGCGCATCCTTGAGGAAGATGAGCTGAGTCGAGATTCCGTTGAACATATTCATTCCGCCTTCGTGTACGGTCATATAGATCTTATCCGATGCCGATGCGAGGTAGTAGCTGGCGTTGCTAGGGCTCTCGATGTATGATACGACGGCCTTTCCGCTCTCACGGAATCTTACAAGAGCCTTTCTGAATTCTTCCACCTGTGCGAAACCTCCGGTCACTCCGTCAGGTCTCATATAGATGTACTTGATTGCCGGATCCTGCGCAGCTCTGTTCACTGCTGTGATTGCGCTGTAGATGCCTACAGGTGTCACTGAACCCTTTCCCTGAAGCATCGCGATAGGGTCAGCTTCTGCTGTCTGCTCTGCAAGTGCAACTGCGGACAGGTCGATTTTCAATACTGCCTCAGAAGGCATAACCGGCTTTGCCTCACCTGCTGCTGCAATGGCTCCTATTGTGCCAAGCATCAGGAAGAATCCTACGATAGCGAAAACCAGAAGACCTGCCACAACGGCAAGGGTCATTTTTACAAAATCTTTCATAATAAGTGTATCTTTTACTGTTTTATTCCATTAGACGTATGTTATAGCAAATATACTACAAAAACATTACAAATTTGGATTCTCTTTACAATTTTATATCTTTGCAAGTTGGTATGAAGAGCAAACTTGTCAAATATATGTCCGCATTGCTGGCTGTATGGTATTCATTGAGTATCATAGGCTTTGATGTGCACTCCTGTGTGACTACAGGTGACAGTTTCGTCTCTCTCATCGTGTCGGGAATCACTTGTGAGGATATCCATCCTGAACACACCTGCCATTCGCACGGAAGCTGCTGCGGAGGCTCTCACAAGCACTCCTGCTGCTCTGCCCACAGCGAGGCGGAAGATTGTTCTGCAGAGTCATTCAAGGCAGACAGAAGCAAGTGCTGTACAAACGACTTCAGGATTCTCGAAATCACCGGTGCCGGTCAGGGCGGCGAGAATGATATGATGAAGCACATTGTGACTTCGGCATATGTCGTTGCAGAACTTTGTACGTCAGTTCCTGCCCATAAGTCAACCGATATTGACACATTCAAATACATAGAACCCGATTCCGGGCGCACTGTGCCTGATGCCCAGGCACTTCTGAATATATGGCGTATCTGATCTGAATGATGTGGACCTATGACTGTCATAGGTCATCTATTGTCATTCCCGTATAAATCAGAAACCAAAATTCAATGAAAAAATACATATTATCATTACTGACAACAGTGATCGTGTCATTGCCTGCCCTTAACGCTCAGGTAGTGGATCATCACGGTCACGCAATCGACACTACAGACCTTTACGGAGAACGTGCTGACAGCCTTGATGCTGCAGTCTTCACTTCCCGTCAGGCAGGAAACTATCTGTCAAAGGGAAAGGAGATCCGTACAGAGGTCATCTCTGCTGCAGGACTCTGCAAGATGGCCTGCTGCAACCTTGCTGAGAGCTTCGAGAACTCTGCAAGTGTGACTGTCGGCTACTCTGACGCCGTTACAGGCGCACGCCAGATCCGACTCCTCGGTCTTTCCGGAGTCTATACCCAGATGCTTGACGAGACCCGTCCCGTGATGAGAGGTCTTTCTGCACCGTTCGGCCTTTCATATGTTCCCGGCCAGTGGCTTGAGAGCATTCAGATCGCGAAGGGCTCTTCTTCAGTAATCAACGGAGTGGAGTGTATGACCGGTCAGATCAATATGGAGCATCGCAAGCCTACAGACGAGAAGCCTCTCTTCCTCAATGCGGCGGTGATGAGCGATACAAAGATGGATTTCAACATCGCTTCATCTCTCCAGCTCAACTACAAATGGAGTACAGTCATCCTCGGTCACGTGTCAGGCAACATCATTGCCCACGATATGAACAATGACACCTTCCTCGATGAGCCTAATATGCTTCAGTTCAACCTTGCCAACCGTTGGCTCTATCAGGCTGACAATGGAGTGCAGGTGAGATTCGGTGTAAGGGCTATCCAGGATACACGCAAGGGAGGACAGATGTTCACTGACGAGGCTGGAAACCAGGTGCTGTATGACAAGGACAGCTATAATCCGAATCCTTTGACATTGGAGGCAAAGAACCAGCCTTGGGGCTCGGATATCCTCAACCGCTCTTTCAACGGATATCTCAAGATAGGTGTTCCGTTGAATGAGGACAACTCGCAGAACATTGCATTGGTGACAGACTACAGCTACCAGGATATGGATTCGTATTTCGGTGCGACAAAGTATCTCGCCGGACAGCATTCTGCGTTTGCAAACCTCCTCTATCAGAATGTCGTTGACGAGTCTCACCGTTTCACTTTGGGACTCAACGGTACATTCGACAGATACAACGAGGATTTCAGAAGGGAAGTGTGGGCTGCAGGACCTGTAACCGCTGTAAAGGAGGGTGTGACTGACCTTGCAAATGCCGGTGTCTTCGGAGAGTACACCTACACTGCCGGAGAGAAGTTCTCTGCAATCGCAGGACTTCGCGGAGACTGGTTCTACGGACAGGGCTTCAAGGTGTCTCCACGTGTGACTTTGAAGTATCTGCCTGTCGACGAGATCGTGATCAGAGCCAACGGAGGACGCGGATTGAGATATTCGACTCCTCTCGTTGACAATATCGGAGTTTTCTCTACCGGCAAGCAGTTCATCGGAGCATATAATGACCACATCCTTGAGGATGCCTGGACATTCGGAGGTAACATCACATATTATCTTCCGTTCGGAGCATCATCGAACACATATGTCAGCCTTGACTACTTCAGGACTCAGTTCTCTGAGCAGATGATCGTAGACTATGGACAGAACCAGATCGACTTCTATGCTCTCGGAGGCGGACAGTCGTTTACTGACAATTATCAGCTCGACTTCTCAGTGGATCCGGTAGAGCGCTTCAATATCACTGCTACATTCCGCTATACAAATGCAATGCAGCAGTTCAAGGGCAGCGAGGCTCCTGTCGAGAAGCCGATGACAAGCCGTTTCAAGGGAGTTCTGAACCTCCAGTATGCGACAAACCTCAACAGATGGATCTTCGACTTCACTGCTTCACTCAACGGATCCTGCAAGGTCTACGAGTTTATGGAGGACTTCGTCAATGAGGACGGAACACCACTTTACAAGAACGGACGCACTCCGGTTTATCCTATGCTTTATGCACAGGTTACACGCCGCTTCAAGGGATGGGATGTTTATATGGGAGCGGAGAACCTGACAAACTTCACTCAGAAGAATCCTATCATCGGAGCTGACAACCCTCGTCTTGCGAGCTTTGACGCAAGCTGCATCTGGGGCCCTCTTATGGGCTTAAAGGCCCACGTGGGATTCCGTTTCACACTTTGGAAAAAAGCTTAAAAATATAATAATTATGAAGAAGACAATCATCATCATTCTTTCAGCGATGCTTGCGTTCTCTGCAACAGCATTCGCAGGACCAAAGAAGAAGGCAGAGATCAAGGACGTGACTTTCATCGTTCACCTCCACTGTGAGAACTGCGTAAACAAGGTAAAGGAGAACATCTCATTCGAGAAGGGCGTAAAGGATCTCAAGATCTCTCTCGAGGAGCAGACAGTAGCGTTGAAGTATGACGCTGCCAAGACTTCTGAGGAGACGCTCAAGGCTGCAATCGAGAAGCTCGGTTACCCTGTATCAGGCAAGGCAGAGTGCGGCTGCGGCCACGATCACGGTCACGAGAAGCCTGCCCACAACCATAATCATCACGGACACAGTCATTAATGCAACGATTCCGTACGTACCCGCATCTTTTGACGTGGAAATTGGATATGATGTGTATGAAAAAGATGTTACGATATTCTGCTTTTGCTCTTCTTGCTGCAGCTCTTTTGTCCTGCAGCAAGGCTGAGTCGATAGGAGAACCGTATATGCTGTTTGAGATCCACGGTATCGTTATGGATCAGGATGGCAATGCCATTGAAGGCATCCAGGTCTCTGGTGGCAACTCGGATGTTGTAAAGACCAACGTCAACGGCAGGTTCTCTTATCACGGCCGCTCTGTTCCGATGACAGTTGCAAGGCTCACATTCGAGGACAAGGATGGAGATAACAATGGGGGAGAGTTCCAGAAACTCACTGTGGATGTAGAGATGAACCTCAAGATCGAAGGTGAGGAATACGGAAACTTCAAAGGAAAGTATTTCGCACAGGATGTAGAGATACGACTTTTCCCTAAGAACGCTACGATCAGTCCTGATCCTGAACTGTAAATCTTCTTACAGGTAGCAATGCAATCAGATAGCCGATGGCGGCTACTCCCACAGCAGTTAACAGAATGTCTGAGAAAGACAGAATGACCGGATATGCCTGGACAATGAAATGTCCGGGCATTTTTATGAATCCGAAATGCTGCTGAAGCAGTGAGAAGGCTGTTCCGACTACAAGACCTCCGAACAGCCCTGCGAGTGATATCATCCAGCCTTCAAGTACGAAGATCCTGCGTATCAGGCTTTCTTCAGCTCCAAGGGATCTGAGTGTATTGATGTCCTGTCGCTTCTCGATGATCAGCATAGAAAGGCTGCCGAAGATATTGAATGCGATGATGATGATGACGAAGATCAGGATCATATATATCGCAGCCTTCTCGTATTTCATCATCTTGTAGAGCGACTCGTTCTGCTGGAATCTGTCCTTTACCTTGAATTCCGCTCCGAGTCTTGAGCTGATCTCGTCCTGAATCCTTTTAAGATCTTTGCTGTCTGTTCCCTCCATAAGGCGGATCTCTACGGCAGAAACCTCTTCGTCATACTCTAGGAGTTCTCTCATTTCCTCGATCGGAAGGATCATAAGTTCCTTGTCGATGTCGCTGCTGACCGAGAAGATGCTTGATGGCCAGACTTTTATGAATTCCACTGACGAAACAGGATTGGATGTGGATATCTTGCGTGTGCGCGATGGGAAATATATTTCGATTCCAGAAAGGAAACGCGGGCTTATGCCCATCTCATAAGCAAGGCCTGAGCCGACGCTTGCCAATGGAATGTCGCCTCTGTGAAGGGTGAATTCACCTTCTTTCAGATGGTCTTTTAGAGGAGATTCCTCCTCGTAGATCCAGTCAACGCCCTTGGCCTTCGCAAGACCCTGACGTCCTTCATAACTGATGAATACTTCCTCTTCAAGCACACAGCACATATTCTTCACAGCAGGTTCATCGTATATCCAGTCATATACTTCTCCTTCCGGAATGAATACCTTGCTGTGGACAGGGGTAATCATAAGATCGGGTTCGACATTGCTCAACATAGAACGTATGAGCGAGTCAAACCCGTTATATACAGATAATATTATAATAAGTGCTGCTGTACCGATAGCCATACCGATAGCACTTATCGCCGAAATTATGTTGATCACATTGTGTGATTTCTTTGCGAAAAGGTATCTTCCTGCTATGAACGGTGCCAGTTTCACTAGTCTACTTCTTCAAAAGTTCTTCGATATGCTCTACATAATCAAGAGAACTGTCGAGGTAGAACACGATCTCAGGTACAATGCGAAGCTGCTTAGCGACCTTGCTTCCAAGCTCGCCGCGCAGTGCCTTTGCATTCTCCTCCAAAGCTGACATCACTGCCTCTGCTTTCTCTGAAGGGAAGACGCTGACGTAAACCTTCGCAACGGAGAGGTCTGGGCTGATCTTCACGCCGCTTACAGATACAAGCGCGCCTCCAAAGGCTGCCATACCCTTGCTGCGGATGATCTCTGCCATCACCTTCTGAATTTCCTTTGCGACCTTCAGCTGTCTTGTGCTTTCAATATTCTTTTCCATTGAAATTATTTCACTTTGATGATAAAATAATTCTTCTTTCCCTTCTGAGCGAGGATGTATTTTCCGTTGATGAATGACTCTGAGCCGATCTGTGCGTTGATATCGTTCATCTTCTCCTTGTTGATGCTCACTCCGTTTGCCTGGATCATCTTGCGGCACTCACCTTTTGATGGGAATACGCCAGACTCAGCAGCGAGGAGGTCGATGATTCCTACTGGGAACTTCTCGCTCTCTACCTCGAATGTAGGTACTCCGTCGAATACTGCGAGGAAAGTCTTCTCGTCAAGGTTCATCAACGCTTCCTTGGTAGCGTTGCCGAAGAGCATCTGAGAAGCTGCTACAGCGTTCTCGTACTCTGCTGCGCCGTGCACCATTGTTGTAACCTCCTTTGCGAGGAGCTTCTGGAGCTCTCTGCGCTCTGGAGCCTCACTGTGCTGAGCGATAGCTGCATCGATCTCGTCCTTTGTGAGCATTGTGAAGATCTTGATGTACTTCTCTGCATCAGAGTCTGATACGTTGAGCCAGAACTGGTAGAACTGGTATGGTGAAGTACGCTCAGGGTCAAGCCAGATGTTGCCCTTTTCTGTCTTTCCGAACTTACCGCCGTCAGCCTTTGTGATGAGAGGGCAGGTAAGAGCGAATGCCTCCTTTCCGAGGATGCGGCGGATAAGCTCAGATCCTGTGGTGATGTTTCCCCACTGGTCTGCTCCACCCATCTGGAGGGTACAGCCCTTGTGCTCGTAGAGGTAAAGGAAGTCATATCCCTGGAGAAGCTGATAAGTGAACTCTGTGAATGACATTCCGTCTCTTGCCTCACCTGAAAGTCTCTTCTTTACAGAGTCCTTCGCCATCATATAGTTCACAGTGATGTGCTTTCCGATGTCGCGGGTAAAGTCGAGGAATGAGAAGTTCTTCATCCAGTCATAATTGTTCACAAGCTCTGCCTTGTTGTCTACGTCTGACTCAAAGTCAAGGAACTTGCTGAGCTGAGCCTTGATGCAGGCTACGTTGTGGTTAAGAGTCGCTTCGTCGAGCAGATTACGCTCCTGAGACTTCATCGAAGGGTCTCCGATCATTCCGGTTGCACCTCCTACGAGGGCGATTGGCTTATGACCGCAGTTCTGGAAGTGCTTCAGGATCATAATGCTGACCATATGTCCGATATGGAGAGAGTCCGCGGTCGGGTCAATGCCGACATAAGCGGCTGTTGACCC
>JAFYXE010000006.1 GCA_017546275.1 Bacteroidales bacterium
CTTGCAGTAGTTATCGCTCTCGTGATCATCTTCGCTTACATCGCAGTCCGCTTCAACGGCTGGACATGGGGTCTTGGTGGTGTTGTAGGTCTTGCACACACAGCAATCATCGTGATCGGATTCTTCTCAATCTTCACAGGTATCCTTCCATTCAGCCTTGATATCGACCAGACATTCATCGCTGCGATCCTGACTATCATCGGTTACGCTATCAACGATACAGTGGTTATCTTCGACCGTATCCGTGAGTACAAGAATCTTCACCCTAAGGCTGACTTCAAGCAGAACGTGAACGCGGCTCTCAACAGCACTCTCTCACGTACAATGAATACATCACTCACTACTCTCGTTACAATGCTTGCAATTGCAATCTTCGGTGGTGAGGTGATCAGAGGTCTTGCTGTAGCATTGATCCTCGGTATCATCATCGGTACCTACGCTTCAATCTTCATCGCAACTCCTATTATGTACGACGTTACAAAGAGAGCTGAGAAGAAGGCTCAGAAGTAATACTTCAAAACATATATGAGTAAAGCGCTCCTGATGGGGCGCTTTATTTTTTATTCCTTTTGCAACCTTTTCCTTTCTTTTAGCATCTATGCCGCATTGAAACTTAAATCAACTGCAAAATGAAAAGATTTTTTATCCTGACAGCCTTAATGGCAGTCCTTGGCCTCACTTCTTGCGAGAAAGAGCCTTCAAAGGCAATTGTAGGTATATGGGAAGCGGTAAAGATTGAAGCTAACGTCCTTGGTGTAAACATAAGCTACAATATGAGCGATCTCAACACAAGAATGGAACTGACATTCAAGAAAGACGGAACAGGCACCATCCTTACAGAGTCTGAGAAGAAGAGCGAAACAACTGCTTTCGAGTATTCTGTGAACGGAGACAAGCTTTCACTTACAGAAGAAGGCAGCACATCCGGAATTCCTGTTTCATTTGACAAGAAGACGATGACAATGGAATTGAGCGGAGAACGTTTCGGTCTTGGAAACACAAACGTGAAGGTGCACTTCGTGAAAATGTAAGAAGCCTATGGCTGATGACAGAGCGACCAGAAACGGTCGCTCTTTTTTGTTAATAAGTTTGTTTGATACATAGGGGCATTTTGTGTAATTTTGCCATCCTTACACTAACAGATTTTTCGCTATGTCATTCGTCCATCTTCACGTCCACACACAGTATTCGATTCTCGACGGTCAGGCGTCGATTGCCGGCCTTTTTGAAAGAGCCAAAGAGCTTGGTATGCCGGCACTTGCGATCACAGACCACGGAAATATGTACGGTGTGAAGGAGTTCCTGAAGGTGGCGAAGAAGTTCCCGGAGGTGAAGCCTATCATCGGCTGCGAGATCTATGTGACCAAGCACTATGACCACAAGATCAAGGACAAGGACCACAGGGGCTATTTCCACCTCATTCTTCTGGCTAAGAACTACAACGGCTACAAGAACCTGATGAAGATCGTTTCCACAGGACATATCGAGGGCAAGTACTACGACAAGCCGCGTGTGTCCCACGAGATCGTGGAGCAGTATTCACAGGATCTGGTATGCTGTTCTGCCTGCATCGCGGGTGAGGTTGCCAGAAACATCATCGCCGGAGATATGACCGGTGCAGAAAAGGCGATCGAGTGGCATAAGAAGGTCTTCGGTGAGGACTTCTACCTCGAGGTGCAGGAGCACAAGACCCAGATTCCGGGCCAGTCACAGGAGGTGTACGAGCACCAGGTGGTTGTGAACGAGGGCATCTTCGCGCTTGCGGAGAAGACCGGAACGAAGGTCGTGGCTACGAACGACGTGCACTTCGTGCGCAAGGAGGACGGACCGGCACACGACCGACTCATCTGCCTCACCACAAACGCAAACCTTGACGATCCGGACCGTATGCGCTATACCCAGCAGGAGTACCTCAAGAGCGAGGAGGAAATGCTGGACATCTTCTACAAGCATCCCGAGACCCTCAGCAACACCCTCGAGGTGGCTGAGAAGATCGACAGCTTCAAGGTGGACAAGGACCCTATCCTTCCGAAATTCGACCTTCCGGAGGAGTTCCTTGCCAATATCGACGAATATCTCGAGAAATATAAGCATATCATCGACGCCGGTCGCTGCGACCCGAAGGGAAACGAGCGCGGCGAGGAGTTCTGCCGTTCAGTTGCATATCTCTGCCACCTTACATATAAAGGTGCACACTGGAGATACGGCGAGACTCTCTCAGACGAGCAGGCAGAGCGTATCGAATTCGAGCTCAAGACCATCTGCAGTATGGGATTCCCGGACTACTTCCTTATCGTCCAGGACTTCATCGCTGCAGCGCGTTCAGAGGGCATTTCTGTTGGTCCGGGCCGTGGTTCGGCAGCCGGATCCGCAGTTGCATACTGCTTGAAGATCACCAACATCGACCCTATCAAGTACGACCTCCTCTTCGAGCGATTCCTCAACCCAGACCGTATCAATATGCCCGATGTCGATATCGACTTCGACGATGACGGACGTTATCGCGTGTTCCAGTACATCGAGGAGAAATACGGCAAGGAGCAGATATCTCACGTGATCACATACGGTACAATGGCCGCGAAATCGGCCATCAAGGACGTTGCGCGCGTGAGCCGTATGTCCATCGACGAGTCCAACAGACTCACCAAGATGGTTCCGGACAAGCCTTTCGAGGCCACTGTAGTGGAGGACGGCAAGAAGGTGACCAAGGAGTTCAAGCCGAAGCTCGGCAACTGCCTCAAGTACGGCGAACTTCACGAAGAGCTGGAGAACGGCAATGAGCTCACCAGAGATGTGCTTACATATGCGGGCAAGCTTGAGGGCTGTATCCGCCAGACAGGTGTGCACGCCTGTGCGATGATCATCGGACGAAGCAACCTTACCGAATATATTCCTATTTCCATCGCCAACGACAAGCTTACGGGCGAGGAGGTGTGGGTGTCGCAGTATGACGGCCACTACATCGAGGAGGTAGGTATGCTCAAGATGGACTTCCTGGGCCTCAGGACCCTGTCCATCATCAAGGAGTGCCAGGCGAACATCAAGAAGCGCCACGGCATCGAATTCGACATCGAGCAGATCGACATCAACGATCCTCTTACATATGAGCTTTACAGCCGCGGAGACACTACCAGCGTGTTCCAGTTCGAATCGCCTGGTATGAAGGAGTGGCTCATCAAGCTCCAGCCTACACGATTCGAGGACCTCATTGCGATGAACGCCCTCTATCGTCCGGGTCCTATGGACTACATTCCTGACTTCGTAGAGCGTAAGCAGGGCCGTCAGCCTATCGTTTACGACCTTCCGGAGATGGAGGATACACTTCAGGACACATACGGAATTACAGTTTACCAGGAGCAGGTGATGCTTCTGTCGCGTAAACTTGCAGACTTCACCCGAGGCCAGGCGGATACCCTCCGTAAGGCGATGGGTAAGAAGCTCAAGGATGTGCTTGACAGCCTCAAGGGCCTCTTCATCGAGGGAGGTACCAAGAACGGACACCCTCAGGATATGC
>JAFYXE010000072.1 GCA_017546275.1 Bacteroidales bacterium
GTGTCAGAAGCGTAGCCCTTAGCGTGCTTGAGCTCCTCCATCATTCTGTCGAGCTGCTGGCGGATACCCTGGCCATCAGCTGGCTCGATACCCTCTGCCTTCTCCATTACAACGTCAGAGTACATCATAATGAGACGACGGTATGCGTCATATACGAAACGTGGGTTGTTTGTCTTGGCGATGAGTCCTGGGATAGTCTCAGAGCAGAGACCGATGTTGAGGATAGTATCCATCATACCAGGCATAGAGCTACGAGCACCTGAACGGCAAGAAACGAGGAGTGGATTCTCCTTGTCACCGAACTTCATACCCATTGTAGCCTCTGTCTTCTTGAGTGCCTCAGCAACCTCTACCTTGAGGTTCTCGCTGTAACCGCCAGCGAGCTCGTAGTACTCAGTACAGCACTCAGTTGTGATAGTGAAACCTGCAGGAACAGGAATTTCGAGTGTACACATCTCAGCGAGGTTAGCACCCTTACCACCGAGAAGCTCACGCATAGTACCATTACCCTCGGCAGTTTTGCCACCGAAGCAATAGACTCTTTTCTTGTTAGTTTCCATAAAACTCAGTAAGTATTTGATTAATAGTGAATATATTTCTGTTTGAAAATTTCCGGCGCGAATTTAGTGAATTTTCTCCATATTTCTAGCAATAAATCCGCTTTTGTTCGGAAAAATTCGTCCTAGTCTTCGCCCTCTGTTGCCTGGCTCATAAGAGATGCCAGGATATCAGCGACTCCGCTTCTGTTTCTGCCGGTAAAACGTATGCCTTCGTGCTCCTCTGAAGGGTGTCCGATAGGGTAGTATGCGATGTCCTGAAGCAGGAACTGGGAGTCTACATAATCGTAGTTTTCGTCGCTGATCTGGATCAGTACGCCAGGCACTTCTCCGAAGAGTACCTTGATCTCGTCCTGCTCCTGATACGATGACATAATTCCGCTGATGTCAATGTCCATTCCGGCTCCGGAACGCATCTTTTCGGCTGCTGTGGCAAGGCCTCCGTCTGCTACGGTGACGCCGGCCATTATAATGCCGTCTTCGGTGAGCTCTCTCACAACTTCGTAGCAGTCAATGAAGTAGTCCGGGTCGGAGATGGCTGGGGCAATGCCTCCGTTGTGGCCGTAGGTCTCTGCGAGGAGCGAGCCGCCGATCTTGTATGCGCAGGTGTCGAACGGGATGTATATCAGCCAGCTGTCCTTGTCTGCAACCATTTCTCCGGGGCATTTCCTGTTGTCGCTGATCCAAGGGTGGCTGCTTTCGTATGGTGAAGCCTTGAAAAGGATGTCCTCCTGGCTGTCTTCGTCTGTCTCAATGATGTCTTCCGGAAGCCAGGCGAAGAACTTCGCGCTGCTGCTTTCGTCGCTTTCAAGGAAGAGGTAGTCGGACAATGTCACGCCGAGTCCGTACAGATACTCGCTCGCGCTCTTTGCGCTTGTGTAGAATGCCGACATATTGCCGATAGGTCTGGTGTTCCATTCCCACTGGGCCCAGACGCTCAGGTCTCCCAGACGGAAATGACCTTCGCTCCAAAGTCTGCCGAGAAGTGTCTTGGCGATGTGAAGTCTGGTGAAGTGATCAGGATACAGCATTCTGAAGCCTCTTTCCGATGATGAGGCTGCGGTAGTCTTGGCTGTGTACTCGTCGCGATGTGCGCTGTCGTATGTGAAGGATGACAGAGGCGGTTCTGTAGACTCGTCCACTATATCATCGAAGTCCGGAAGGTCGTCCGGTATGATGCAGGATTCCATACATTCATCCAGAAGGTCTGCTGGTGTGCCTTCGCATCTGTATCCGTCGATGATGTAGCTGGAATATAGGGCTGATTCTTTTTCCTTCATAAAAGTCCTTCTTTAGGTAGAAAGTTTGTAAAATTAAGTATTTTTGTGCTGACAACAAGCGATTTTTTGATTTATGGATATAAATTTTTCAGAAGAGAGATATGCTGAGATGCTGGATAAGCTGTTCGTCAGGTTTCCGTCATTTCAGAAAGTGGGAGCAGGCGCATATAAGCCTGGAATCGCGAATATGGAATTCGCCGATCAGCTGATGGGACATCCGCATCGCAATTATAAGATCATTCACGTAGCAGGAACCAACGGAAAGGGTTCCGTTTCAAATATGCTTGCCTCTGCATTGGCTGCTTCCGGTCATAAAGTCGGTCTCTACACTTCTCCTCACATCCTTGATTTCAGAGAGAGAATCCGTGTGGTGGAGGATGGCTATACTTTGATTCCCAAAGAGGATGTCTGGTCGTTCGTTCAGCAGTGGAAGGATACATTCGATCATCTGGACCTGTCGTTCTTCGAGATCACGACGCTTATGGCCTTGGACTGGTTTGCAAAACAGGGCGTTGACTATGTTGTGCTTGAGACAGGATTGGGTGGACGACTCGACAGTACGAATATCGTTTCACCTGTGCTCAGCGTGATTACCAATATCGGCCTTGACCATTGTGATATGCTTGGTGAGACGCTTCCGGAGATCGCTTTTGAAAAGGCCGGAATCATCAAGCCTAAAGTGCCTGTGGTCGTAGGCGAGAGCCATCCGGAAATTGATGCTGTATTCGAGCGTAAAGTGCTCTATACCAATCTGTCGGAGCCTCAGTTTATGGGTGACAGAAAAGGCATTATGTCCTTGCTGACATTTGCCGATAAGGTCGAACCTTCATTGTGGGGTGAGAAGGATGATATCCTTGCGAAGATGGATCTGAGGGGCGAGTACCAGAGGAAGAACCTGCGTACGGCTCTTACGGCTATGGACAAGTTGGGGGTGTCTGCTGATGCGGCGCGAGAGGCTGTAATAAATGCCGCTACGCGGGCAGGTTTCAGAGGTCGCTGGGACAAGGTGTCGGAGAATCCGTACGTGATCTGTGATATCGGCCACAATGAGCACGGCTTGAAGTATAATTTCGCCCAGTTGTCTGCATTGAAACAGTCGGGAGAGTTCTCTCATCTGATCATTGTGTATGGGTCTGTAGCGGATAAGGATGTGGATGCCGTTATGCATCTTATGCCTTCGGATGCTTCGTATATATTCACGCAGGCGCAGGGTAAGAGAGCGCTTCCTGCTGCGGTAGCGATGGAGAAATATCTTGAGTTCTGCAAAGGAGCCGGAAGGGAGGCCGGGGAAGTGCGCTGCGCGGCGACAGTGTCCGAAGCGAAGCGTATGGCCTATGAAGCCGCAGCTGATATCGTGGCGGCGGATCCGGCTGCCCGTCCGCTCATCTATATCGGAGGCAGTACTTACGTCGTTTCCGAAGCCGTGGCTGAAATCCTTTAACGAAAAAAAGCCTTGGAAAATCCAAGGCTTTTAGTGGGAGCAGAGGGAGTCGAACCCCCGACCCTCTGCTTGTAAGGCAGATGCTCTAAACCAACTGAGCTATGCTCCCGTTTGCGGTGCGGACGGGACTCGAACCCGCGACCCCCGGCGTGACAGGCCGGTATTCTAACCAGCTGAACTACCGCACCA
>JAFYXE010000073.1 GCA_017546275.1 Bacteroidales bacterium
GATGTAGTCCATAAGGAAGCGGAGTACCTGCTCGAAAGTGATGTATCTTGCAGAGAATGCAAGCCAGTCAAGCTCGCTCTGAACCATAGATGCCTTCTGCTCGTGGAGGTAACCCTCTGCATAAGCCTTGAACATCTCCATACTCATCTCTACGTTGTCAAGGTTCTTGTCGTCCTCAGCACCGGTGTTTGTGTATGAACGGATAGCGTCACCGAAGTCGTTCAATGAAGTTGAAGACATAACAGTGTCGAGGTCGATCATACAGAGCATACTTCCGTCTGCCTTGTTGAAGAGGATGTTGCTGATCTTGGTGTCGTTGTGGGTAACGTGCATTGGAATGGTTCCGTCCTCAACGAGTGACCAGAAATCAAGCATCTCCTTTCTGCGTGACTCGATCCAAGAGATCTCCTCTGCGAGCTCTGCAACGCGACCTGCAGGGTCTGCTGCGATAGTCTCGTCCCACTGCTGGAATCTCCAGCGGATGTTGTGGAAGCCCTTGATAGTCTCGTTGAGAGGCTGAGTGAAGTCTGCAAGGAGAGACTGGAAACGACCTGTTCCGAGACCGCCCTGGTATGCAAGCTCTGGAGTGTCTGCACGAACCGGAGAAGTTGTGTCAGGGATGAAGAGGCATACTGCCCAGTAGTTCTCTCCGTCCTGAACGTAAAGCTTGCCGTCCTTTGCAGGAACGACTGTGAGGGTCTCGCGGAGAGGATCTGCAACCTTAGCCTTGATGTGCTCAGTCACAGCCTTGATGTTCTCCATCATACCCGGAACGTCAGGGAAGATGATGTGGTTCTTGCGCTGAAGGATGTAGTTGGGAGCCTCACCCTCAGTCTTGATTACGAATGTGTCGTTGATGAAACCCTCGCCAAGCGGCTTGATTTCAGCGATAACACCCTCCAGGTCAAACTGGAGGGCGATATTAAGAAGTCTCTCTTTCATCTTTATTTCTTGATTGCAAGTGTAAGTCCGTCAAGCTTGTTCCAGTCACCACGTGTGAAGTCTGGCATTACGACAGGGATGTTGCCGTTCTCGATAGATACTCTTGTGAGCTCGCCGAGGCAAGACCACTCTGCAGCATCGTAAACGTCCTGGTCAAGTGGAAGACCGTTCTGGAGGCAGTAGATGAGACGGTAGTCCATAATGAAGTCCATACCGCCGTGTCCGCCTACCTGCTTAGCCTTCTCCTCGATATCGCGTGCGATAGGGTGCTTGTACTGCTCCATAAGAGCGTCGCGAACCTCGTCGCTGAGGTAAGCCTCACCGTCGCTTGCTGAACCGGTAAGATCGTCAACCGCCTTGTGCTCGTCGAAGTTGCGGCCCTCGGTGCGGATTGAGTAACCCTCGTTAGGATACTTGTTTGCGAAGCCCTCGGTACCCTCAACCTGATACATACGGTTGTAAGGACGTGGAGTAACTACGTTGTGCTGGATCTCGATGATCTTACCCTTCTCTGTCTGGATGAGAGTGATGGTGTGGTCACCGTTTGCATACTCAGTCTCGCCGAACTGCTCAGCAACCTTGAGACCGTTGAATGCCTTGGTGTCCATTGAGATGAGAGTGTTCATCTTGTCACCTCTGTGGATGTTGAGAACCTGGCAGGCAGGGCCGAGGCCGTGTGTAGGGTAAACGTCACCGCGGTTAACCTTGTTGAACTCATATCTCCAACCCTCGTAGTAGTTCTTCCAGTATGGGTCGAGGTTGTGGATGTAAGCACCCTCAGCGTGGATGATCTCACCGAAGAGACCCTGCTGAGCCATATTGAGGGTAGTGAGCTCGAAGAAATCGTATACGCAGTTCTCGAGCATCATACAGTGACGCTGAGTTCTCTCTGCAGTGTTCACGAGCTGCCAGCACTCCGCGATAGAAGTAGTAGCCGGAACCTCGATGGCAACGTGCTTGCCCTGCTCCATAGCGTAAACAGCCATAGGAGTGTGCATCTTCCAGTCAGTAACGATGTAAACGAGGTCGATGTCCTCTCTCTGGCAGAGCTCCTTCCAAGCGTCTCTGCTTCCGAAGTAAGCGTCAGCAGCAGGCTTTCCGCGCTCAGCGAGAAGCTTCTGCATATCGTTTACTCTGTCCTCCTCGATGTCGCAGAGAGCAACGATTTCTACGCCGTCGATGTAAGTGAAACGGTTTACAGCGCCGTCACCTCTGTCGCCGAGGCCGATGAAACCTACTCTTACAGTCTCGATAGGCTCTACAGCGAAGCCGATCATAGACACCTGGTCAGCCGGACGTGCAGGTGTATTGTACACAGCAACTCCGTTCTTGATGACATAGCCATACTCGTCACCGCAGTTGCAGCAAGACATTGTGCAGAGCAGTGCAGCTGCTGCAGCAATGATGAATCCAAAAATCTTTTTCATATCGTTATAAGTGTTATTGATTTGCGTAGTATGTTACTCTGCAGGCTTTACCTCGATGAGATAGTCTCTCTCGAATGTAGGGTAGATGTAAGGGTTTGAACCGTCTACAGTATAAGTCTTCTGCTCCTCTGTAGTGTACTCGGTAACCACATAGTTCACACCCTTCTCAAGACCTCTGAGCTCTACCTGCTCACCGTTCCAAGCCTCAGCGTAGAATGCATAGTACATTGCGCCGTCCTTAGAGATGACGTGAGTCTCAGGAAGATCGAAGCGGATGTCGTAGAGGTTGAGGTACTCGCCTCTTGAGAGCATCTTGTCGTTGTAGATGGCAACCCACTTCTTGAGGAGCGCCTCCTTCTCAGGAGTGAGGACATAACCGTCGCCCTTCACGTTAGGGTTTGGCTTAGGCCAAGTGAACTTCGAACCGATCACACCGCCGATACCGATCTGAGTACCGTAGTCGTTCTCGTCGTCGCTGAGCTCGATGTGGTCTGCGTAGAATGCCATATCAGGAACCATCGCTCCGTAAACCTTACGCTTCATACGGATCTGTGCGCTTGATGTAGGGTCAGATGCCACAGCCTGGTTCATATGCGGAGTAAGGAAGAAGTTCATCGCGCAGCCGCAAGGGCAGATCTGGATCACAGAGTAAGGCTTGATCTCGCGTGCTCTGTTGAAGATGTCCTCGAAGAACTCAGGGAGGTTCTCTACCGCCTCCTCAGGATACTCGAGGTGGCTGTGAGGGTTGTGGTCAGGAAGACAGCAGTTGAGGTGCTGGCCGTCGAGCTTGAGTCCGTCGAAGCCCCACTCGTCGATGAATCTGTCAACGAGGTCGACAGTATACTTGCGTGTAGCATCGTTCACTGGTGAAAGATACCAGCTGTCCCACCAGGTGATGTACTCAGGAGCACCCTGGTAGTCCATAAGCACCATCTCAGGATGGTTGTGAACCGCTCTTGTGTCTGGGTCTGCAGCAAGCGGAGCCCACCAGAGCTTTGCCTTGAGACCGTATGAGTGGATAGCATCAGTGATGCGTCTCATATCCTTTGTTCCGTTGAAACGTGAGTTGGTCTCCCAGTCGCCCTCTGCGATCTGGAAACCGTCGTCGACGTCCACCCACTTGAATCCGAGCTCCTTCACCTTAGGAAGTGTTCCGAGGACCTCGTTCACTGTAAATGTTCTCTCATATCCCCAAGCGCACCATACAGCCTCGAATGCCTCCGGCTCGGAAGCCTGAGGAACGTAGCCAGCATATGCCTCCATATACTTCGAGAACTGGCTGAGAGGTGCGAAGAAGTCGCCCTTGCCTACAGAGATGAACTGGTTCCAGGTCTGGAGAGTGTCACCCTGTGCCATCTCCTCAGGATACTCGAACTCGTGGAGAAGGGACATAGTTGTGTAGTCCTCGTAGCGGACCTTCTTTACCGGCATTGAAACGAGCTTGAGGTTAGGTTCCACGAGACCTACTGAAAGGTTCGCGTCGCGTCTCCAGAGAGTCACCATAGGGATACCTCCGCCGTAGTCTGTGTTGTTCATACCGAGATAGTTCTTCTGGTAGAAGCTCTCCTCCACCGGAAGGATCCAGTCGTCGCGACGTGCAGTCGAAGTTGGCTGGAATGACCAGAGAGTCTCCTCAGAAGCTACTCTGAGCTTGTTTGACTCCATAGCCTTTACTGTGAGGACCTTGTCAGAGTGGTTTACGTACTCGCTGCTTGTGAGCACCATACCCTCGAAGCCGTTGACTGTCTTCACGGTGAGAATCTTCTCGATGTCGTAACCGTCCTTCTTCCACTGTCCTGTGATGGTGTAGGTGGTTCCGTTCCCGTCAGCCGCCTTGGTCACCTTCCTGACCTTCCAGTCCTCGATCACAGCCTCGTCAGCCACGAGAACATCAGCAGCCTGATAGTCGTTGTAGTAGGCCTGTGCACCCGGAGCAGACGACTCCACCTTGAAGTGCATATTGCCGTCGATCTTGAGGGTGAGGTCACCGCTCTCGATCTTTGTGCCCATACATCCGCTCAGAAGCAGGAGGGCAGCAGGGATAAGATATAAAGCTCTCATAAGTTTATAGAAGTTCTACGTTGAATTTCTCTTTTGCCACAGTCTCGGCAGCCTGGCGCGATGTGAAAGCACCTGTTCCGCCTGCTGCAGTAGTGTTGATGGCTCCGGTGAGGTTGCCGTTGCGCTGGCAGTCCTCGAGCGGATGACCTGCGACGAATGCGCTGATGAAGCCTGAGTTGAAGCTGTCGCCTGCTCCGATCGCGTCGACCACCTCCTTGTTGAGGAAAGATGCGAGGAAGTTGCGTGAGCAGTCCTTCTTCACGAGGAGCGAGCCCTTGGAGCCCATCTTCACGACCATTGCACCTCCGAGGTATGGCTGTACGGCAGCGATCGCCTCCTCTACGTCGGCTGTGCCGGTGAGTGCCATAAGCTCCTTCTCGTTAGGAAGGAACACGGTCACCTGAGGAAGGACCTTCTTCCAGTCCAGCTCCCACTTCTCTACCGGATCCCACTGGGTGTCGAGTGACACTGTCACGCCGTTCTCGGCAGCCTTTGCAAGCACTTTCTGAACGTCCCTGAGGAGGGCGCTCTGCATAAAGAGTGATGAAAGGTGGATGTGCTTTGTGTTCTCGAATACGCTGAGGTCGATGTCGTCATATCCCATAACGTCCATCGCTCCCTGATATGTCAGGTTCGCTCTGTCCTCGCCGTAGCTCATACAGATTGTAGCTCCGGTAGCGGTCTTGTCGTTGCGGATAAGGTATGATGTGTCTACGCCCTTTGCCTGAAGAGACTCTGATACAAGGTTGCCGAACATATCGTTTCCGGTCATTCCCACGAAGCAGACCTTGCTTCCGAGAGAGGCTGCGTTTGCCGCGAAGATGGCGGTGCTGCTGCCCAATGTAACGATCATATCGGATGCGAATTTCTCCTTGCCGATCTCTGGTTCAGACTCGATTCCGTTGAGGATGATGTCTACGTTGAGTTCGCCGATTGCGGCGATGTCGAATTTTCTCATTTCAGTGGTTATGGTTATATAGTTATAAGTGTAATCACGCAAATATAGCAGTTTGTTTTATGAAACTTTCGATTCTTTTGAAGAATATTTTCTTCGAAAGATGAGGGTTGATCGGGTGAGTAGACTTATCTGTCAATAGGTCAAGATGTTAATGGTGAAATTTGGCTGATTTTAATATGTTTCGAAGTGTTTTGATATGTTTTGAAATGACGGATAAAAAACCCTATATTTGCACACCTTAACCAATGACTGCATAATTATGGAAGGAAACGTAGTGTCGTCCAGCGGAAGGAGAAGCGCGATTCTCCAGATCCTCAAGAAAAATTCCAATGTCTCTGTAACAGAGCTCAGCAAGCACTTCGGAGTGTCCGAGGTCACCATCAGGAAAGACCTGAACCTCCTCAAGGACAGGAATCTTCTGGTGAGAACCAGAGGAGGTGCCATCACCAATGACACAGGCACCAACGAAGATGAGATGAGCATACGTTTCAAGAAGCTTGCGCACTATCGCGAGAAGCAGGCCATCGGCCGTGCTGCAGCTGACCTGATCGAGGACGGAGACATCATCATCATCGACTCCGGAACGACCGCACTTCAGGTGGCGTGCAACCTCCATCAGTTCAAGAATCTGACAGTCCTCACCAACGCCCTCAACGTGGCGCAGGAGGTTCTTTCATACAAGCGTTTCAATGTGATTCTTCTGGGCGGAAACATCAGAAGCTCAAGCGAATCCGTGGTCGGAGCGCTCGCCGAGTCGAACCTCAAGATGTTCTACTGCGACAAGCTTTTCCTCGGTGTGGATTCCTTCAGCGTGGAGAACGGAATTTCGACTCCGAGCGTGGAGGAGGCCAACATCAACCAGATTATGATTTCTCGTTCGAGAAAGGTCATTACAGTGTTCGATTCCAGCAAGGTGAACAAGCGTTCCTTCGCCTTCATCACGGACCTTTCGAAGATAGATGCAGTCGTGACGGACGATGGTCTGGACAAGTCGATCCGCTCCCAGCTCAAAGCGATGGATCTGGAAGTCATAACAGTAAAGCCGGATCTTCTTTAAGGCTGTTTCTTAAGACGGAAAACACCGGTTTCGTATTCTTCGAAACCTTCTGAACGATAAAGGCTCCTTGCGGCTGTCCTCGACGGATTTGATGTCAGGTACAGAGTAGGGAGCTCTTCTTTTTCCCTTACATATGCGACTGCGGCCTGCACCAGTTCGCGGCCGATTCCGAGGCCTCTGAACGCTTCGTCCACGATGACGTCCTCGATCCAGTATTTCCTTCTGGAGAGGGTGTCGCAATATGTGAGCGTAAGCATACCTGCAATGGTGTCATCGTGCTCTGTGACGAACAGCATAAGTCTGCCGTTTCCGGTCAGGTCTTCAAGTCTTTCCCTGCCTGTCTGAGGGGCCTTCGGGTCAAGCATATGGAGGAGTTCGTCGATGCGTACGGCTTCCTTTTCTCCGATTGTGTCGATGATGTAAGTCTTCATACGGCAAATATAGCAAAATTATTGGTTCCGAAACCCGGTGTTTCGTTTTGAAGCAAAGTTTCGAAACCTAATGAAACATTATTTTCGAAGCCTTAAATATGCTTTAATATACTGATATATAATGTTATAGCGTACTTGGGCCTATATTTCGGAGTGTTGCCCAATTAAAAACTTCGAAATGTTTTTATGAACATTAATTAGGAAGTGATATATTTGCGTGATAAACTACACTGAAACCACGTTGTAATCAATACTAACCGAAATGTATACAGAATTCCACACTTGGAAGGAGATCCTCCAGCAGCCGCAGATGTGGCGCGACACTTATGACATCATTTATAATATGCGCGAGAAGATAGCTTCTTTTGTAAAGGGCTATGTTGCGCAGGGTTATGAAATCGTATTGACCGGTGCAGGTACTTCTGCATACATCGGTGACGCTCTCCAGTGGACCCTCGCGGGTACTCTGCTTTCAGGAGCGAAGGCTATCGCTACTACAGACATCATCACTGAGGCCGGTCAGCTTTTCAACAAAGACAGCAAGGTTCTCCTTGTATCGTTCGCACGTTCAGGAAATTCTCCTGAGAGCGTCGGAGCGATCAACCTCGTGAACAAGGTGGCAGGAAAGGCTGCTCACATCTACATCACCTGCAACGCAAACGGTGAGATGGCAAAGATGGCTGACGGCAGCGACAACACTCTTCTTGTTCTCCTTCCTCCTAAGACAAACGACCTTTCGCTCGCGATGACAAGCAGCTACTCTTCTATGTATCTCGCTTGCGCTATGATCGCGAACATCGACAGCATCGAGGCTGACAAGGCTCAGATCGAGGCGGTGGCTGCCGCTGCAGCTTCTGCAATGGATAAGTATACAGACGCAATCAAGGGCATCGCTGACAGAGACTTCACAAGAGCAGTGTTCCTCGGAAGCGGCGAGCTTATGGGAGTCGCCGAGGAGTCAAGACTCAAGCTCCAGGAGCTCACTGACGGTACAGTTATGTGTGCATTCGACTCGTTCCTCGGCTTCCGTCACGGTCCTAAGGCTGTGATCAGTCCTGATTCAATCCTCGTTTATCTCCTTTCAGAGGAGCCAGATACTCAGCGTTACGAGTATGACCTCATCCGCCAGATCAAGGCGAACAACGATATTACAGCATTTGTTGCAGTATCTCAGTCAGTTCCTTCTATCGAGGCTGACTACTTCGATCTCAATGTTGTGATCGGAGCTCCTGCAGAGGTGAAGAGATGCTACAAGAGCGTTTCATACGTGATCGTTGCCCAGCTCCTCGGATTCTACAAGGCTCTCCACCTCAAGAGAAGCCCGGACAATCCTTCGGTTTCAGGAAACATTTCACGAGTTGTTGAAGGAGTAATCATTTACGAATAACAATATGGCAAAGACAGAAAACCTTCTGAACAGGCTTGAAGAGCTCAGAAAGGAGACAGGCGTTGCACGCACAATCTTCGCAGTGTGCCCTAACTCTCTTTCTGTAATCCGCGCATCATTCCGTGCGGCTAAGCGCAACAATGCTCCGATCTACTTCGCAGCTACCCTCAACCAGATCGACGGTGACGGCGGATACACCGGAATGACGCAGTCTATGTTTACCAAGATGCTTCAGTTCGAGGCTGACAGAGTAAACTACACAGGTTGCAGCATCGTGGCCATCGACCACGGCGGACCTTGGCTCAAGGACAAGCAGCGTGTAGAGAAGTGGTCTACAGAGGATGCTATGAATGGCGTGAAGAAGTCATTCGAGGATGCAGCCCTTGCAGGTTATGACCTCATCCACGTTGACCCTACAGTAGACATCAATGTGGCAAAGGGTGACGTGATCGACATCCACGTGGTAGTACGCCGTACAGTTGAACTCATCAAGCACGTCGAGGACTTCCGCGCAGCCAACAACCTTCCTGAGATCTCTTATGAGGTAGGAACTGAGGAGGTACACGGCGGTCTTGCTGACGAGACAACATTCGACACATTCCTCACAGAGCTCAAGAGCGGTCTCGCAGAGGTAGGTCTCGCGCACGTATGGCCTTGCTTCATCGTAGGAAAGGTAGGAACAGACCTCGATACAGCGATCTTCGATCCTGAGGTTGCAAGAAACCTCACAGCGAAGGTCCGCCCTCACGGCAGCTGGATCAAGGGACACTATACAGACGGCGTAAGCAACCCAGAGGAATATCCGCTCAGCGGAATGGGTGCAGCAAACGTAGGTCCGGAGTTTACAATCAGCGAGTATGAGGCTCTCAAGGAGCTCGACGCACTCGAGCGCAGATTCGAGGCTGAGGGCAAGGTGGCAGTTCTCTCCAATATGGCAGCGACTCTCGAGAGACTCGTTTACGAGAGCGGCCGTTGGATCAAGTGGCTCCACGAGGACGAGGCCGGCAAGGACTTCCCTGAGCTTACAGCAGAGCGTCGCGAGTGGCTCGTAGGTACAGGTTGCCGTTACATCTGGCAGCACCCTGAGGCAGTAGCGGCAAGAACTCAGCTCTACGGAAACCTCCAGCGCCTTGGCGTTGATGCAGAGGAAGTGGTACTCGGCCGCATCGAGCGCGATATGGACAAGTACTTCGTGGCATTCAACCTCGTAGGTGTAAACGATCTCCTCTAAGAAGAAAATTTTATACTATACCTTAAATTTAATAACAATGAAAGCAAACATTAACCTCAAAGGACTGTTGGCATCTTTCTTTATGATGCTCTCAGTTTCTCTGTTTGCACAGCACAACGTAACAGGTGTTGTTGTTGACGCAGACAATGGACAGCCGCTCGTTGGTGTTGCAGTTATGGTTTCCACTGGCGGTGGCGTTATGACTGATGCAAACGGATCGTATGCTGTCTCAGCTTCTGATAATGCAACGCTCACATTCAACACACTCGGATATCTCGATGTAGTGGAGACTGTGAACGGCCGTTCTGTCATCAATGTAAAGATGACAGTTGACACTGAGCAGCTTGAAGAAGTTGTCGTTCTCGGTTACACAAGCCAGAAGAAGAACGAGCTCTCAAGTTCAGTAGTATCGATCAGCGCTGAAAAACTTAAGGACGTGACTTCTCCGGACCTTGGTAATATGCTCCAGGGTAAGGCAGCCGGTGTCCTCGTTACAAATGCTTCAGGACAGCCAGGTGACGGTGCGAAGATCCGTATCCGTGGTACTGGTTCGATCACTGCAAACTCAGGTCCTCTTTACGTAGTGGACGGTGTTGCAGGTGGTTCATTCAACCCTAACGACGTCGAGACTCTCACAGTCCTCAAGGATGCGTCTGCAACAGCTCTCTATGGTGCTGCGGCTTCAGGCGGTGTCATCGTCGTTACTACAAAGTCTGCAAAGACTGACGAGGCTACTGTAACTCTCAAGGCTACAGCCGGTATCAAGAAGGCCCTTACTGGCCGTTTCTCTCCAATGGGTTCTGAGGAGCTCTACAACCTCCAGAAGCAGATCTACTCTAAGAGCCTCTTCAAGATCCAGCGTCCGGCAACTCTCCTCGAGCAGGACTTCAACTGGATGGATGCAGCCTTCAACCTCGGTGTTGTTCAGGACTACTACGCATCAGCAGCTGGTAAGGCAGGTCGCGTTAACTACTTCGCTTCCCTCAGCCACTATGATGAGGACGGTACTCTCATCAACACAAACCACAAGAGAAGCTCAGCACGTGTCAACCTCTCTGCTCCTCTCGCAAAGAACGTGAATATGGCCCTCCGTGTCAACTATGACAGAGCAAAGAGCCAGTATACTTCTTCATATGTAACTCTCGAGTGTGCATACCGTGCACTTCCTTGGGATGATCCATATGTATACGATGCAGAAGGAAACCGTACAAACGAGATCATCCACATCGGCAGCGCAGACCGTGGTGACGGTCGCAAGGACCAGACTTGGTACTCACACGACAAGTACAACTTCCTCCACAATGAGGTTTACAACTACTATAAGAGCGAGTCTGAGGACATTATGGCTGACTTGTCAATCAACTGGAACATTACAGACTGGTTGATGTTCTCGACAGTTAACCGTTTCAACTCTTCAAACTGGTTCACAGAGGCATACTATGACCCACGTACTACTCTCCCTTCAATTCCTAACGGACAGATCGAGAACAGCTACGGCGGTGGTTGGGGCTTCGGTACAACCAACCTCCTCAAGGCTAACAAGGAGTTCGGTGACCACAGCATCAACGGAGTTGTAGGTATCGAGTACGGTGAGGGCTTCAGCCGCAGCTTCAACGCAAGTGCTACTGATATGCCTAACGGTCAGGCTTCTCTCAGCAACGGTATCGCTCAGGCAGTAGGCGGTTACAACTACGGTTCACGTTCTTGGGCTTGGCTCGCACAGGCACAGTACTCTTACAAGGGACGTTACATCGCATCTGCATCAGTTCGTTATGACGAGACTTCACGTTTCGCTCCTAAGGCTCGCGGCGGTTACTTCCCAGGTGCTTCAGCAGCTTGGATCGTAAACAAGGAAGAGTGGATGAAGAATGCAACTGCAGTTGACCTCCTCAAGGTTCGCGCTGGTTACGGTAAGACAGGTAACGATGCCATCGAGAACTTCCTCTGGCAGGATATCTACAGCCTTACTTCTCAGTATCAGAACGTTACAGCTGCTATCCTTATGCGTCAGCAGAACCCTAACCTCGGTTGGGAGGAGGCTTATATGACAAGCTTCGGTATCGATGCAGAGCTCTTCGGCAGACTCAATGTAACTCTCGATCTCTACAATATCGACAACAAGAACCTCCTTCTTGCAGTTCCACTCGCACCTTCAACCGGTTTCTTCGAGTTTATGGACAACGTAGGTACTGTAAACAACAAGGGTATCGAGCTTGCTGTTGACGCTGACATCATCGACACTAAGGACTGGTACTGGAACTTCGGTTTCAACATCGGTTTCAACAAGAACAAGGTGGTTTACCTTCCAAACGGTGAGTTCCGTCAGGGCAACCAGATCGTAAGAGAGGGCCAGGATATCTTCACTTGGAATATGCCTATCTGGGCTGGTGTAGATCCAGAGACAGGTAGCCCAACTTGGGAGAAGGTCCTTGAAGACGGTACTAAGGAGATCACTACAACTTACTCAGAGGCTACATTCCAGAATGCAGGTACTTCATCACCTAAGTTCCAGGGAGGTCTCAACACAATGGTAAGCTGGAAGGGCATCACTCTCTCTGCTACAGGTAACTTCATCTACGGCAATATGATCTACAACTCTGCACGTGTATCTATGGACTCGGACGGTGCTTATACAGACTACAATATGATGTCTCATAACAACGGTCTCGGTTGGACACGCTGGCAGCAGCCAGGTGATATCGCAACTCACCCTAAGCCAAAGATGAACGGTAACAACGACGCTCATATGCTTTCTACACGTTACCTCGAGAACGGCAGCTACTTCCGTCTCAAGAACGTTACTCTCAGCTACGAGTTCCCACAGGCTTGGATGAAGAAGGCACATATGAAGGGCCTCAAGGTTTATGTTTCAGGCGACAACCTCCTGACAGTATCTAAGTTCTCAGGTATGGACCCAGAGATCGATACAGAGGACGGTACATACGACACTAACTACCCAGTTCCTATGTCAGTAGTCGGTGGTATCCAGATCACTTTCTAATAACCGATCAGAACAGAACACAATATGAAAAAGATATTAATGATGATTGCAGCTGCTGCAGCCCTTGTGTCTTGTAATATGGACTTCTACCGTTCAGACACAATGACTTCATCGATGCTCAAAGAGAATCCGGGAGCAGCTGTCTATACAACTGATGGAAACTACTCAATGTTCTATCAGCACCTTGACTACGCTGACGGAATGTACGGTGGATATACATATTCACGTATCCTCTTCCTGATGACTGAGCTCCGTGGTGACAACGTATGTCTCTCAGGTCGTACAACTGACCCTCTTTATGAGGACTGTGTTTACGGTGACAACCCGCAGACTCTCGACCTCCAGTATTTCTGGTTCGCATCATATAAGATCATCTACGGTGCAAACTCGAATATCGAGTCGATTCCAGAGGGTGTGGATGTTGCTACAGACCACCTCCTCGGTGAGAACTACTTCATCCGTGCGGTTGCTCACCTCAACCTCTGCAACGTATTCGCTACTCCTTATACCTATGGTTCAGAGAAGCGTCCTGATATGCCGGGTGTTGTTCTCCGCAACTCTACAGACTGCTCTGTAACTGAGCGTGCTACTGTAGGTGCTGTCTACGAGCAGATCGTATCTGACCTCCAGCGCGCAATGGAGCTTATGAAGGCCGGCACACGTCGTGGCAACGCAGGTTATGCAAGCTACGAGGCTGCTGCAGGTCTCCTTACAAGAGTTTATCTCTATATGGGTGAGTATGACAAGTGTATCGCTCTCGCTGAGGAGCTCTTCGGCGGCAACGCAGCTTCCAAGCTCGACGACATCACAACATACTATCCTAACACAAGAACTTCAAAGGAGACTCTCTGGTGCATCGCAAAGGATAACGACGACGAGGGTGCTGACTACTCTCCAAAGAGCCAGCTCGCTTCTATGTACTACTCTAACGATGCGATCGGTGGTACAGGTTGGTGCGAGATGTACTGGTCTGATCCGCTTATCGAGCTCATTATGCGTCACCCAGAGGACAAGCGTCTGACTTATTACGGACAGCTTGACCTTACAAATGACGGTACTATGATGGTTCACTGGCCAATCATCGACGAGTCTAACAACTTCCGCGCAAATGCAAACGTAGGTAAGGTTAAGCTTGGTGAGGATCCTGAGAACCTCGCTTCGCTCTCATTCGACGGCAAGAGCTACACTCTTAAGTCAAAGGTAGTAAACGGCTATACTCAGTACTACATCACAGGTATGTACACTGACGCTCAGGACAACGACGGTTTCGAGGGCGGTACAAGAGTATACGTCCGTCCTAACGTAGGTGTTGCAAAGGGTATCCGTCAGACTTACCCGGCATATACAATGTCTAAGTTCTCTTGGCAGGACGGCGACCCTATGCTTTCTTCACCGGCAGTTATCCGTTGGGCTGAAGTCGTTCTCAACGCAGCTGAGGCTTACGCGCACAAGGGTGATGTAACTAACGCTCTCAAGTACACTAACGTGATCCGCGAGCGCGCAGGTATCCCTACTTGGACTGCAGACAATTATACAAATGAGTATGCTGACCTTGTAGACGTAGTTCTCGACGAGCGTCGTCTTGAGCTCTGCTTCGAGGGTCACCGTGCAATCGACGTATTCAGAAACGGTAAGGTTCTCGACCGTCGTTACGCTGGTGTTCACCCTTGGGAGGAACTTGACAAGGCTCAGATGGACAAGAGATTCCCATACTGTATCCCATTCGCTGAGATTTCAGTAAGCGGTATTTCAGGTAACGGAAAGCAGTAATAGGATTACTAAAACAAAACCATTCATAATTATTATTTACCAACCAAATTAAAACCAAAAAACAATGAAAAAGTTTATGACTTTTGCAGCTATGTTCGCTGCTGTTGCAATCGCTTTCACAGCTTGTAACAAGGAGGAGAAGCCAAACAATGGTGGTAACACTGTAGTAACTTGCCCTGAGTGCGGTGAGCCAGAGGCTGACTGTACTTGCGGTGACTACGAGTCTCCAATCACTATCGACGGTGACTTCGCAGACTGGAACAACGTAGCAGCTGTTTCTGCAACTTGCAACGCTGATGCTAAGTGGACTGCACTTGAGAAGGTAAAGGTTTACGCTGACGAGATGTACATCAACGTGTACTTCGAGTTCTCAGAGGACGAGATCGTTGACCTCGCTTGGGTTCCTTTCCACGTTTACATCAACCAGGATGCTAGCGAGGCTACAGGTAACGACCAGTGGATCGGCCAGGGTGGTCAGGATTGGCTCCTCGAGGGTGCAGTTATCGCTGACGGTGCTTTCTGCTCTTACAACCCAGGTCTCTTCTCTTACGACGGTGCTGAGGACACAATCGAGTGGGCTTACGGTGAGGTTCTTCCAGAGGGTTCTGGAATCGCTTCAGGTGCTGGTAACGGCAACAAGTATGAGCTCGCTATTATGATCGAGATGGTTCAGGGTATGGAGCTTTCTGACAACTTCACAATCGGCTTCGATATCCAGCAGGATTGGAACTCAGTTGGCGTTCTTCCTAACACAGCTGTCACTGACGACAACGCTAACGGTGCAGCTCCTATGCTCGCAATTACAGTTGCAAAGTAATTAAGCAATTTCTCTTGACGTAGTGCCGCCTGACCGCGGCACTATGTCC
>JAFYXE010000074.1 GCA_017546275.1 Bacteroidales bacterium
CAGCCAGGGCATCTCCGTCAAAATACTTCAGGACGGAAGCCGACACAGAAGCATCGGTTGTTCCTTCTGCAGGCGCATCGAACCAGCATATCGCCACTTCGGATGCATAATTTCCTTCCGAATCCACGCAGACTGCGCAGGCATAATGCCTCATTCCAGGCTTGAGCGAGAAGCTTCCTGTAGCAGCACCCCTCTGAGCATAATACTTCACGAACTCTGCCCTATCCTCGCAGTCTCCCACAAGGATCGCCTGCTTTATCTGCTTGTCAATCAATTTCTTTACTCCCTCAGGAGTCGGGCCGCCGCTTCTGTCGAGATAATCCTGGTCAGCCACGATGGCAAGGTATGCAACGCTTGCATCAGAAGGCTTGAACGTCACGCTTGCGCTTCGAGGAGTAAGGCTGTTGTATGAGATTTCAAAAGTGACGTCAGTCGGATCGTTCGGCGTCAGAGTACGGAACTTTTCAGTAAAGAGAGGAGTAGTCAGGCCTCCGTCATAACCGAAGACGATGATCATATACTCGGTGTCCGGATCCAGTTTATCATCGAAACTGTGGACCATCTCACCGGTATTCGTATGAAGCGGGAAGAAAGGCTTGTAGTTCTTCAGAAGGAAGTCTTGAAGTTCCTCCATAGTCATATCCCTGTACACATCCTCCGGGAATTCCAGCCAGACATATTCGTCATCGGTTGTCGGAGTGATGAACAGCATAGCTGAAGTCGCTGTGATCTGATCAAGCTCGATAGTGAATTCCATCTCCACCTGCTCCAACGCCGGTGTAGTCTCAGTCACCATCACGACATCAGATACCACACCACCTGTCGCATCCGTATGGCAGGCAAACACCACAAACCTCTGTTCAGGCTTGAGACCGGTCACTTCCCTCTCGTATACTCCGGTCTTCATCAGGTCCGCAATGGCTACATCGCTGTTCTCCAGAATGGTGGTCTCGATGAAATTGGTCGCTGTAGCAAGCATATCATCCAGAGGACCGAAGGTCTTCAGATAATCCTCGGTAGCCACTCCACAGAAATACGGTGCCTGCATATCTGTCGGCACGACCTTCACCTTGCAGTGACTTGAGTTCAGATCAAAGACCTCGATTTCGAAGAGGTCCCTTGCAGGCGGGGGCACATCCTCGCCTGGAAGTTTATTGTCGCAGGCAGCAAAAACCATTGCCACGAGCGCCAGCACATAGTATTTTATATTCATCATCATATTTGTCATATCGACATCCTTTTTGTCATATCGAGCGTAGTCGAGATATCTGTTTAATTGTAGTTATAAGCCACAGTACCACCAATCGGACAGATAGCACAGTTCGCAAGATCATATCTTCCGTCCGACCCTGCAGCATTGACAACCACAAGCACCTTGCAGTTCTCCGCCTTCATCGACTCGTCAAGAGCCACAGTGAAAGACTTTTCCGCAGTCTGGCCAGCCTGGAGTTCGCCCATCTTCTCTCCGTATATGCGCATATTCAGCGTAGCACCGGCCATCACTCTGACAGCATTGCTGTGGGTATTCATCCAGTCCTCGCTTGCGCCCTCCTGCTTGCCACGGATTCCATCCTCCAGCACCCATACGGCGATGCGGTACTGTCCCGCCTTCGCTGCCTTGATCTGGACATTCACGCCCAAGGCGTTGCCTGTCAGACCTGCAGCTGCGGCAATTCCGACATCTGCATTGTCCTTGTGAAGCTCGTCGATGATACCAGTTATCGTGCTCACCGCCAAAGAGGTTCCGGTATTGCGTGTTGTGAGGTTGAAGGTCAGTTCCGGATAATATCCGCTGCAGAAGGCCTGCGAAAGATTGGCGGCAGCCTGTGAATACGCCGGATCCCCGTCCGCATTATAGGAGTGCGCCGCAACGTGCTGATACTTATCCACATATCCGTCCAGTTCAGACAGAGCTTTAAGCGATGTCATAAGGTTTGGACAGTTTGAGCAATATGTACCGGTATGCTGCAGAAGCATTATCCTATGCGCAAACGATGTGTTGCCGGGCTGGGGGTCTGCCGGAAGTTCAGGAATGGCGACATCTCCGGTAGGAACATCCGGTTCCACCGGCTTCTCCGTGCAGGAAACCAAAGTCGCAAGACAGACGACAGCAAGAAGTTTCAGAATTTTCATATAGGTTTATTTTAACGATTCAATGAATTCGGCAGCAGGCGAAGCGCCTCCCTTCTTTGCGGTAAACTCATACAGCGCAAACGGTCCGGTGTAGCCTTCAGCATCCTCTGCCATTCCCAGGAACGACACCACCTGGTCATAGTGAACCACAGCGTAGCCCTGGGTCTTGTCCTTGTCGGACTTATAGTCAAGTTCTACCAGAACGTCATCCCTTTCCGCCCAGGATGCGAACTCTCCGTAGGTGAATGTGGTCCTCCAGTGTGCAGCCTCTGCGTTAGGAACGATAGTATAAGGCACCATCACCATTCCCTTGCACTTGCTGAACTGGGCCGGATCAAGCTCCGCGAGTTCTGTTCCGTCATAATACTTGTCAATGACAAACTCGACTGTGGCATTGCTTTCTCTAAGTATTGTCGTTCTGAACACCTCGCTGCAGAACGGTTTCCTATAGGCAATCTTGCCGGTAGTCATATTCACTGTAGCGGCAACAATCATATACTCCGAGTCCTGGTCAAGACCTGTGAATGTCCATTTCTGCTTGCCGATCGTCGCTCCCATATCTGCGAGATACTCCGCTCTTGTGCAATAGAAGAACTCAGCGCCGTAGTCGATGCGCTCATCTATGAACCTGCAGACAGCCTCATCCTCTGAACCTTCAGATGCCACATACTCCTCAAATGTCTTCATAGACATACAGTCATAGAAATAATACAGACCAAGTTTAGGAAGTATGTTGACGGTCACCTTGTTGTGGATGATGTCGGAAAGTACAAAGGTAATCTCCTGTTCCTGCGGCCTTCCGCCTTCCTTCTCCGTTGTGAACTCCGCCCTTGTCAGGCCGGTCGTAGGAGCCTCGTCCCATCCGAAGCACAGGATCACATAGTCGGTCGAAGGACTGAGCGAAGAGATCGGCTCAAGATCCACCACCTCACCGGCATATAGCACCTTGTCCATCGCGCCCCACTTCTGGTAAGTCGCGACGAGTTCATACATTATCTCAGCATCCGATCCATACGCCTCAAGCTGCTCCTTCGGCTGGATCGAACAGATGAACTGGTC
>JAFYXE010000007.1 GCA_017546275.1 Bacteroidales bacterium
AGCGGTAGTAGGGTAAGTTTGGATGGCGTGGTCACCCGCGACCACGTAAGCGGGAGGGGCCCGACGCGTAGCGTTGGGAGGGATGGAGTCGGAACTTGTTCCGACGGAACCAAGCCAAACTTATCCCTACTGCCGCGTCGTTGTATATAAAGAAAAAGGAGATGACCTTATTAGTCATCCCCTTTATCGTTCACGACCCTCCCTTTTCGGGAGCCAATGTCTTGGTTATTTGAAGCCCTCAGGCTATTTTTACTTCTGTACGTCTAAACTCGGAGTATGCTATTTCGGAGCGACTCGGTAGAGGACACCGGCAATGATGGCGAAGATGATGTTCGGAAGCCAAAGGGCTATGAACGGAGGAAGAACTCCTGTATGCACGAACATCTGGCTGAAACGCAGGAACAGGATGTAGGTGAACGCCAGTCCGATACCGATACCGATGTTCCATCCGATACCTCCACGGCGCTTCTTGGACGACAGCGCCACTCCCATAATCGTAAGGATGAATGCCGAGAACGGAAGCGCGAAACGGGTGTTCTTCTCAATGAGGGCGAACTTCACGTTTGCATCTCCTCGCATCCTCTGAGTATCAATCAAATCATTGAGTTCCTGGAAGTTGAGTGTCTCCACAGTCTTCTCCGTCAGATAGAAGTCCTTGACCGAGAGCGCCAGTGTAGTATCCAACTGTCTGCCGCTTCTGATCTTGTCAGTAAGGTCTGCGTTATAGTCTCTGATGAAGTATTTCTTCAGTCTCCAGGTACCTTTCAATGTATCATAAACAGCAGTCTCTGCTGAGATCTTCGATACAAGCTGGTTGTCCTCTATCCTTTCAATAGTGAATCTGTAGGCTGTATTGTTCCACGAACTGAAAGACTCCGCATATACGAACTCGCCCGGAGAGGTCTGATAATGGACATTTCGTCCGACACTCTTGTAGCGGTTCTTGATGTATTGGGTCTCGAACTCCAGTCGCGTCTTGTTGGCATCCGGGATGACGAAAAGGTTAAGCCAAAGCGACAGGAGGGCGATGACGGTAGCCGAGAACACATACGGGACCATCATTCTGTGGAAACTCACACCACCTGACAGTATGGCGATGATCTCTGAATCCGCTGCCATCTTGGACGTGAAGAATATGACCGTGATGAATACGAACAGAGGACTGAACATATTGATGAAGTACGGAATGAAGTTCACGTAGTAATCGAATATGACAGCCTTCAGCGGCGCCTCCTTCGACACGAAGTCATCGATCTTCTCACTGATGTCGAAGATGATGACAATGCCGATGATAAGCAGCAGCGCCACAAAGAAGGTGCTCATAAACTTCTTTGTGATATACAGGTCTATCTTTCTTGGCGTAAGATCCATAGTCTTTAAAGTCTTGTAGTTATCCTCTTGACGGTCTCATCCTTCCAAGCCTTGAAGTCGCCAGCCTTGATGTGCTTGCGTGCCTCCCTGACGAGGTCAAGATAGAACGCGAGGTTGTGCTCGCTGGCGATCTGGCCTGCGAAGATCTCTCCTGCCACGAAGAGGTGGCGGAGGTATGCTCTTGTATAGGCGTGATCGACAAACGATGTTCCCTTAGGATCGAGCGGCGAGAAGTCGTCAGCCCACTTCTTGTTCTTGATATTGATGATTCCGTCCCAGGTGAAGAGCATTCCGTTACGGCCGTTTCTTGTCGGCATAACGCAGTCGAACATATCCACTCCCCTTGCGATTCCCTCAAGGATGTTGGCAGGTGTACCCACACCCATAAGGTAGCGAGGCTTGTCCTCAGGAAGGATAGGGCAAACCACCTCGAGCATCTCGTACATCTTCTCTGTAGGCTCTCCCACAGCGAGACCGCCGATAGCGTAGCCCTCGCGGTCGAGCGCAGCCGCGTGATCCACCGCAGCGCGTCGCAAGTCCGGATACACACATCCCTGGATGATCGGGAACAATGCCTGTGAGTAACCGTATAGCGGTTCTGTAGCGTCGAAATGCTTCGAGCATCTCTCGAGCCATCTCTGAGTCAATGCCAATGACTTCTTTGCATACTCGTATGTAGCATCTCCAGGGCAGCACTCGTCGAAAGCCATCACGATGTCTGCTCCGATGATGCGCTGGGTATCCATATTGTTCTCAGGAGTGAAAAGGTGCTTAGATCCGTCGATATGTGAACGGAAGACACATCCGTCCTCTGTAAGCTTTCTGATAGGGCTGAGGGAAAAAACCTGGAATCCGCCGCTGTCTGTGAGGATAGGTCTGTCCCACGACTCGAACTTGTGAAGACCACCCGCAGCCTTCAGGATATCAAGGCCCGGACGGAGATAAAGGTGATATGTGTTACCGAGGATGATCTCGGCCTTGATGTCCTCCTTGAGGTCTCTGTGATATATACCTTTGACCGATCCTACTGTGCCTACTGGCATAAAGATAGGAGTCTCGATCTGTCCGTGGTCTGTTGTGATCACGCCGCATCTCGCAGCGGACTGAGGGTCGTTATGTGTCTTTACAAATTTCATTCGGATGATTTTAACCCTCAAAGATAACAACTTTTAGTCAAAATCTTGTATATTTGTTGTTTAATATGGCTTGCTGCATTCATCCGGACGAGAGGACGGAACGAACAGCGGGAGCAGACATATGACGAATAATATTAAAACAGAATAACAATGAACAAATCCATCAAATCAAGACTCATTGCGATGAACATCATCCAGTGGGCAGTATGGGGTGCCTACCTCACTTCAATGGGCAGTTACCTCGCAAACGTAGGACTGGCCACAAGAATCGGTATCTTCTACGCAATGCAGGGAATCGTATCCATCTTTATGCCTACCCTTATGGGTATCGTGGCTGACAAGTTCATTCCGGCTCAGAAGCTCCTCGGCATCTGCCACGGAATCGCTGGAGCTGCAATGGTCAGCGCAGGTTTCTACGGAATGACTGCAGGCACTGAAGTATCATTCGGCATCCTCTTCAGCCTCTATGCTCTCAGCGTTGCATTCTATATGCCTACCATCGCGCTCTCTAACGCAGTGGCATTCAACATCCTCGAGCAGAACGGCTACGACACAGTGAAGGACTTCCCGCCTATCCGCGTATTCGGAACAGTAGGCTTCATCTGCGCAATGCTCTTCGTAAACTTTATGACTAACGGTGCAGGCGTACAGTACCAGCACTCATACAACCAGTTCTTCGTATCCGGCATCCTCGGACTCGCAATGCTCGTTTACTGCTTCACACTCCCTAACTGTCCTTGCAGACAGTCAACCGGTGAGAATCAGACACTTGCACAGCGTTTCGGTCTCGATGCATTCTCACTCTTCAAGGACAAGCAGATGGCGATCTTCTTCATCTTCTCTATGCTCCTTGGAGTAGCGCTTCAGATCACAAACGGCTTCGCGAACCCATTCATCTCACACTTCACAGAAGTTCCTGAGTACGCTCACACCTGGGGTGCACGTAACGCAAACGCCCTCATCTCTATCTCACAGATCTCTGAGACACTCGGCATCCTCCTCATCCCTATCGCAATGAAGCTCTTCGGCATCAAGAGAGTTATGCTCATCGCTATGTTCGCGTGGGTACTCCGCTTCGGCCTCTTCGGTGCAGGTAACCCTGGTACAGGCGTCTGGATGCTCATCCTCTCTATGATCGTATACGGAGTAGCATTCGACTTCTTCAACATCTCAGGAGCGCTCTACACCAATATGCGTACAAGCGAGAAACTCCAGAACAGTGCACAGGGACTCTTTATGCTTATGACCAACGGTATCGGAGCAACTATCGGTACACTCAGCGCACAGGCAATTGTAAACCACTTCGTCTACAACGCCGCTGAGCCAAACTGGAGCGCTGCCTGGTACGTATTCGCAGCATACGCTCTCGTCGTTGCCTTCCTCTTTATGATCCTCTTCAAAGAGCCAAAGGACAACAACCAGAAAATCGCCTAACGTCACCAGGAACGTTTACCGACGTAAAGTCACCAACGACACACCGGAACGTTTACCGACATAAAGTCACCAACGGCACACCGGAACGTTTACCGACATAAGGTCACCAACGACACACCCGAACGTTTACCGACATAAAGTCACCAATGACACACCGGAAACGTTTACCGACATAAGGTCAACAACGGCACACCGGAAACGTTTACCGACATAAAGTCACCAACGACACACCGGAAACGTCATCACATACAAAAAGGGCTTGAATCATACCGATTCAAGCCCTTTTGTCATACGCTATCCGGGCAACAGGCAAGAGCGAGGACGGCCCTTTGGCCGAGCCGCCCGCAGCGCTTGACCTGTAGCAGCCGGA
>JAFYXE010000075.1 GCA_017546275.1 Bacteroidales bacterium
CATCACGATCATATCAACATAGTTGTCGACCATCTTGATGGTGTCCTTGAGCGTCTCGCCCTTGCTCTGGCTGGTGTTGGTCGCATCCGAGAATCCGATCACCTTCGCACCGAGACGGTTGATGGCAGTCTCGAAGCTGAGTCTTGTTCTTGTCGAAGGCTCGAAGAAAAGGCTCGCGATGACCTTGCCTTCAAGGAATTTCTGCTCTCTGTTCTGCTCGAACTCCTTAGCGGTTTCGAGTACGTGCAGGATCTCCTCCTTGGTGAAATCCCTGATTGAAATCAAACTTTTCGCCATATGTTTGTAATTTAAATTTCTTCAACGTGGCAGCCTTCGACGTCGCCTATGCGCTCGAGGAAGGTGTCGACCTGTGACAGGCGCACGCTGGTGTCAAGGCTGCACTCCATATCGAACTGCTGGTTCCTCTGCTCGAGGCCCATATCCTTGAATACCTTCATCACGCTGTTCATACTCATATATCCGAAATGCACACGGTACATCTTGGATGCGATCTTCTCGACGATCTCCGCATTCGCTATCGCGTCTGCCGTCGCCGTCTTGTATGCTCTGATCAGTCCCGGGATGCCGAGTTTGATGCCTCCGAAATAGCGGACCACCACCACGAGAATGTCGCTGAGTCCGTTGGAATCTATCTGTCCGAGCACCGGCCTTCCCGACGAGCCTGACGGCTCTCCGTCGTCGTTCGCACGGAACTTGTCACCCAGATATCCGAGCCTGTATGCATATACGTGATGCCTCGCGTCGTAGTACTCTTTCTTGAGCGCTGCGACGATTTCCTTTACCTCTTCTTCTGTTTCAACGGGATATGCGTGGGCAATGAATCGGCTTCCATTGTCCTTGAACAGCCCCCTCGATTCGGCGGCTATGCTTTTGAATGAATCTTGGATCTGAGTGTTATCCATACCGAAAATCAAATGTACGGAAAAATCTCAAATCTACAGCCACAAATGAAGAAAATTTATTATCTTTGACATCGCTTCTGGTAACCTGGAGGCTATTTTTATGTGTGTTACAATTCTAACTGTCTATGATACTGAAATATAGAGTTTCTCTTCCCGGACTTAAGGGATTTGCGCGTGTTTATGAGGTGAAAGGAACCGCTTCGCTTTACAGCCTTCACAAGCAGATGAGGGCTGATATGGATTTCCCTCAGGACCAGGTGGTGCTTTTCAAGGCATTCGATAGCAAGGGCAATGTGGCTGCACGCTACAGCGTTTTCCAGGACTTCGGCTTCGGAACCATTGACCACGTCACTGCAGAGCAGTGCCACAAGAGGGGAGAGGATAAATTCATCTATTTCTATGACACAACCAACGTAAAGAGCGTGATCGTGACTTTCGAGGGCATAGGCGAAGAGCGCAAGAACGTGCTCTATCCGCTTCTCGTCGAGACAAAGGGACCTAACCCTATCGAGTTCGAGAACGGATACGTTGCATTCGAGGATCTTCCGGACGACAAGAAGAAGGATCCGGATGATGAAGACTTCGAGGACGATGATGACGATGTTGATGTAGAAGAGGACGACGAGACTGAAGAAATCTACGGAGAAGACGATGACGAGTAGAAAGCTGGTTATAATATTGGGGCCGACTGCTGTAGGCAAGACCGACTACAGCATCGAGACTGCGCTCCGATATGACTCGCCGATAATATCTTGCGACTCGCGTCAGATATATAAGGAAATGACAATCGGCACTGCTGTGCCTTCTGCTGAACAGCTCTCTGCTGTTCAGCATTATTTTATCCATTCACATACGGTCAAAGATCTTTACACTGCCGGAAAGTACGAACTGGAGGCTCTGGAACTCATCAACCGTCTTTTTGATGAGGGACACGAGACACTGGTGATGGCCGGCGGTTCGGGCTTCTATATAGATGCGCTTGTAAATGGTCTGGACGACTTCCCGTCTGCGGACCTTCAGCTCAGAGGAGAACTGATGGACCGCCTGAAGAATGAAGGCGTGGAGTCGCTCCGTATGGAACTGAAGACTCTCGATCCGGAGAGCTACGCTACCATCGACATCGCGAACGGACAGAGAGTTGTGCGTGCGCTTGAGGTGTGCCTGATGACAGGCAAGCCTTTCTCCTCGTTCAAGACTGAAACCCGCAGACAGCGCGACTTCGAGATTGAGAAGATCGGGTTGACAAGACCTCGCGAGGTCTTATATGACAGGTGTAACAGGCGTGTCCTTCAGATGATAGATGAAGGACTTGTCGAGGAAGTACGTTCACTGGTGGAGTATCGTGACTTGGCTGCTCTCCAGACAGTGGGTTATAAGGAAATCTTTGACTGGTTTGATTATCTCGATGGTAAGGTGTCTACAGAAGGATGGACACCGACAACTCCTGGTGATGGTCCTGTGACTACATTGGACCGAGCAATAGAACTTATCCAGCGCAATACCAGACACTACGCAAAGCGCCAGCTTGCATACTGGCGCCGCGATAAAGATATCAAATGGTTGGAACTTTAGTTCGCCACTTCGCAAAGGAACTTGATGCGGACAAGACGCACTTCCATCTCGTCGTAGTCGTCACGCAGATCCTCCATCACGGTAGCAAGGTCGTCTGACTCCGCTTCATCGTGGAAGTAGTCGTAGATCTCATCGATCACATCCTCGTCCAGAGTCTGCTCGAGATAGTAATCCAGATTCAGCTTGGTTCCTGAATATACGATGGCCTCGATCTCGTCCATCAGTTCTTCCATATCCATCTTCTTCGCATCTGCGATATCCTCGAGAGGAAGTCTCCTGTCGATGCTCTGGATGATGAACACCTTGTTTACAGACTTGTTCACGATGGACTTCATCACGAAGTCGTCAGGACGTTCTATCTCATTCTCTTCCACATACTTGGCAATCAGTTCGAGGAATTCCTTTCCGAACTTCTTCGCCTTTCCTTCACCGACTCCCTGACAGTTCTTCAGCTCGTCCACGGTGATAGGATACATAATGGACATATCTTCCAGCGACGGGTCTCCGAAGATCACCCACGGCTGCAGGCCTTTCTTCTTCGCGACCTCCCTGCGCAGATCCTTCAGCATCGCAAGCAGCGTAGGGTCTCCTCCGCCGCCGCGCGCCGCCGCAGCTGCTGCAGCGTTGTCGTCATCGTCATCCTCCCCGTCCGCGAACTCCCTGTCTTCGGTAAGCATAAGCTCGTACGGCTTCTCGTAGAATGCACGTCCGAGGTCGGTCACCGAGATGAGGCCGTATGCCTCGATGTCCTTATGCAGGAAGTGAAGCACGAGTCCCTGGTGGATGACTGCGTTCCAGAATCTTACGGAGTGCTCCTTGCCGGCTCCGAACAGTTCCAGTCTGTCGTGGTGGTATGACTTTATTATAGAGTTCATCTCGCCTGCAAGAATGTTCGCGAGATGTTCCATCTTGAATCTTTCAGGCAGCGACTCCACGAGCTCGAGGATCATAGACATCTCCTCGCGTCCGTCGAACTGCTTCTTCGGATGCAGACAGTTGTCGCAGGCTCCGCAGTTCTCGATGTGGTAGTCTTCTCCGAAGTAGTTAAGCAGAAGCTTTCTGCGGCAGGAGTTGGACTCCGCATATGCGACTGTCTCCACGAGCAGCTGCTTGCCGATCTCCTGCTCGGCGATAGGCTTGCCCTGCATAAACTTCTCCAACTTCTGGATGTCCTTGTAGCTGTAGAACGTGATGCACTGTCCCTCGCGACCGTCGCGTCCCGCGCGTCCGGTCTCCTGGTAGTAGCCTTCGATGCTCTTAGGAATGTCGTAGTGGATGACGAATCTCACATCAGGTTTGTCGATACCCATACCGAATGCGATGGTCGCAACGATCACGTCCACTTCTTCCATAAGGAACTTGTCCTGGTTGTCTGCGCGTGTCTTCGCGTCCAGACCGGCGTGGTACGGTGCAGCCTTGATTCCGTTGATGTTGAGCAGTTCGGCCAGCTCCTCCACCTTCTTTCTGCTGAGGCAGTAGATGATGCCCGACTTGCCCGGGTTCTGCTTGATGTATTTGATGATGTCCCTCTTAGGGTCTGACTTGTCTCTGATTTCGTAGTACAGGTTCGGACGGTTGAACGAAGACTTGAAGACTGTGGCGTCGCTCATTCCGAGGTTCTTGAGGATGTCGCTCTGCACCTTAGGTGTCGCAGTCGCTGTGAGGGCGATGATCGGAGCCACGCCTATCTCCTCCACGATGTTGCGGATACGGCGGTACTCCGGACGGAAGTCGTGTCCCCACTCCGAGATACAGTGCGCCTCGTCCACGGCATAGAATGAGATCTTGATCTCCTTGAGCATTGCCACGTTCTCGGCCTTGGTCAGCGATTCCGGTGCGACATACAGGAGCTTTGTGGCTCCCGAAAGCAGGTCATTGCGTACTTCTGTGATCTGTGCCTTGTTCAGGGATGAATTCAGGAAATGGGCTATGCCGTCGTTGCCGGCCACGAATCCTCTGATGGCGTCGACCTGATTCTTCATAAGGGCGATGAGAGGTGAGATCACGATGGCTGTTCCTTCCATAACAAGCGCAGGAAGCTGGTAGCACAGCGATTTGCCGCCACCTGTAGGCATCAGTACAAAGGCATTGTTCTTGTCGACGAGATGTCTTATGATACGTTCCTGATCGGCCTTGAAAGAATCGAAGCCAAAAAACTCCTTGAGTTTAGCGTGAAGCACAGAAGAATCGATAGCCATAACCTGTAATTTGTTTACTAAGTTAACTCAAAATTTCTGTAAATTCCAAAAAAAACTGCCAAAAGCAGGCGGCATTTCAGCGCTTCATAAATTAATTTTTGAGATAGACCAAGTTATATTTGAATATAGGTAGCGCGAATTCAAAAAATCGTTATATTTGCGCGATGTATTTGAAATTATCAACAAATAAATAGAACAAAACAATGAAAACTATCAAGATTATTGCAGCAGCTCTCGCAGCTATGACAATGGTTATGTCTTGCCAGAGCCAGGGTAACGCAGAACTTAAGGATATGCTCCCTAAGTCTTCTGAGATCGATTCAGTAAGCTACCTCGTAGGTGTCCAGCTCGGTTCTTTCCTCAAGGGTCAGCTCGCAGTGAAGGACGCTTCTGAGCTCAACTTCGCTGAGGTTAAGAAGGGTATGAACGACATCATCAAGAACGAGGATCCTAAGGGTTACAACGACACTACTTTCGCTAAGCAGTTCAAGGTAAGCCCATACGATATGCAGAAGGTTCTCGGTGCTTACATCCAGAAGAAGATGGACTATACTGCAGAGAAGAACCGCCTCGAGGGTGAGAAGTTCCTCAGCGAGAACGGTCTCAAGCAGAATGTAGGTACAACTGAAAGCGGTCTCCAGTACACTATCATCGCAGAGGGTGCTGCTGAGAAGATCGGTCCAAGAGATACAGTATGGGTAAACTACAAGGGTACTCTCCTCGACGGTAAGGTATTCGACGAGAACGACTCTACTCAGTTCGTAGCTAACAGAGTGATCAAGGGTTGGACAGAGGGTCTCGGTCTCCTCGGTGAGGGCGGAAAGGCTACTCTCTACATCCCTAGCGACCTCGCTTACGGTCAGAGAGGAACTCGTGGCATCGAGCCTAACTCAACTCTCATCTTCGACGTTGAGGTCCTCAAGGTAGGTAAGTTTATGCCTAAGGAAGACTAATTCATAATGGCAATGGAACTCGAGGGCAGAATTGCCCGCAAACTCAGTGTCCAGTCAGGCACATCCGCAAGGGGAGCCTGGTCTAAGCAGGAGTTCATCTTCGAGTATCAGGAAGGAAACTTCCCGACTCAGGTATGTATGAACGTCTGGGGCGAGGACAAGGTCAAGGATCTGGAGAGATACCAGGTCGGAGACAAGGTGAAGGTCTCGTTCAACCTCAGCAGCCGTGAATTCAACGGCCGTTGGTACACAGATGTAAGAGCTTGGCGAATCGAGCCTGCGAATGCTGCTCCGGCACCATCTCGCGAATACGCTCAGCCAGCAGGCTTCGCTCCGTCGGCAGCGCCGATGCCGAGCATCGATGATATGCCTGCCCAGCTCTCTGACGACGATCTTCCGTTCTAGGAGTTGCCATAAAGACAATATGCAAAGAGCCTCACTTTACGTGGGGCTCTTTCGTATTATTATAAAATGTCTTAAATTTGCATCTGTTGAATTCAAACAGACAATTATGATTACATTCGGATATAAAAGCAGATTTTCAGGACCAATCAGAGCCTTGCTGTTCATCGCGTTAGGCCTTCTGATGATCCTCAGCAAGACCAATGCAATGGAACTGATCGTAAAGATCATCGCAGCGTTCATCTTTGCTTCCGGGCTGGTGTCCCTCGTGGTCGGACTCAGAAGACGTGCGGAAGGCACAATGCCTCTATTCGGCTTCAACTCCATCCTCAACATTGTTCTTGCGATCCTGCTCTTCTCTTTTGCAGGACCTGCTTCAAGACTCATCAGCTATCTTATCGGATTCGTCCTTTTCGGTTTCGGACTTTTCCAGTCGACCATACTCTTAAGCGCGCTCAGACCGATCAAGACCGCACTTGTGGCAATGATCGTCCCTGTGCTTGTGATGTTCGCGGGAGCGTTCATCTTCTTCTGTCCTGACGTGATAGGAGAGAGCCTCGGACTTGTGGCCGGCATCGCCCTTCTTCTTTACGGCATCTCTGACCTCTTCGCTTCGTTCAGAATGCGCAAGTATGTAAGTGAGGATGAGGCTCAGAAGCATCCTGACGGTGAGCCTATGATCGATGACCAGACAATCGACGATCAGACAATTGACGAGCAGTAGAATATGATTCCACAGGAAACGGTAGACAGGATTCTCGACCTTGCACAGATCGAGGATGTGGTAGGTGACTTTGTGACCCTCAAGAGGGCTGGAGCCACCTATAAGGCCTGTTGTCCGTTCCATAACGAGAAGACCCCGTCTTTCGTGGTGTCTCCGTCCAAGGGCATCTACAAATGCTTCGGCTGCGGCAAGTCAGGTACTGCCGTGGGCTTCGTGATGGAGCACGAAAGTATGACCTATGTCGAGGCGCTCAAGTACCTCGCCAGGAAGTACAACGTTGAGATCATTGAAACTGAGGAAAGCGCCGAGGAAATTGCCAAGCGTCAGCGCAGCGAGAGCCTCCTGCTGGTATCGGAGTACGCCGGCAAGTTCTTCCAGGACAGCCTGATGAAGACCCAGGAGGGCCAGACCATCGGATATCAGTATTTCAGAAGCCGTGGACTCGAGGATGCTACCATAAAGAAGTACGGACTCGGATGGGCTCCGGTGGACCGCAACACCTTCACTTCGGTTGCACGTGCGGCAGGCTACAAGGAGGAGTATCTCCTTGACACAGGCCTCTGCAAGCAGTTCGACGATGGAAGGGTGGTGGACACGTTCTACGACCGTGTGATGTTCCCTGTCCATTCTGTCAGCGGAAGGATCATAGCCTTTGGCGGACGTACGCTCAAGACTGACAAGACAATACCTAAATACGTCAATTCCAAGGAGACTGAAATCTATGTAAAGAGCAAGTCTCTGTACGGAATATACTTCGCAAAGAACGAGATTTCGCGCCAGGACAAATGTATCCTCGTGGAAGGTTATCTCGATGTCCTTTCGATGCATCAGCTCGGCATCACCAATGTCGTGGCTTCCAGCGGAACTTCCCTGACTGTCGAACAGATCAGGCTCATCCGCAAGTTCTCGAACAATGTCACCATTATATACGACGGCGACGGAGCCGGCATCAAGGCCGCCCTCAGGGGTATCGACCTTGTGCTGAAGGAAGGCCTCAACGTCAAGGTGGTTCTGCTGCCTGACGGACAGGATCCGGATGATTTCGCACGCCGCCACACGCTGGAGGAGGTCCAGGACCATATCAAGGCTCACGAGCAGGACTTCATCAACTTCAAGACGGATCTGCTTCTCGGCGAGGCCGGAAATGATCCTCTGAAGCGTGCCAACCTTATCAATGACATCGCGGATACCATCGCTCTTATGCCGGATGCTGTAGTCAGAGCGGTATATATCCGCACAAGTGCCGACCGTTTCGAAATCGACGAGAGCATTCTTGCAGACAGGATCTCGAGGACACGTGCGGCTATGATCGAGGCCGAACAGAAGCAGCGTCAGAGGGAGTGGCAGAAGGCTCAGAATCAGGCACAGGCTCAGTATCCGGGCGCTATGCAGATGGGAGATGTGCCGCCGCCTCCGCCGATGGACGACTACATTCCGGAGGAATTCGAACCGATGCCTCCGATACCGGTCATCGAACAGACGATGCCGACCGGGCCGGTCATCATCAACGAGCCTTATCTGGAGCCTTGCGAGAAGGAACTTCTCGGCTTCGTGCTGGAGGAGGGATGTTCTCCTCTTGAGTTCGACAGGGATTCAAGATATTATGTCGAGGGCGCCGTGTCAAATGTGGCTGACTTCATCGACGGCACATTGGCTGATGACGGAATCGATTTCCTGAACACATCTTACGCGAAGACATATGAGGCGTTCTTCGAACTTTACGGCGAAGGTCTGTCTCAACTCCAGATCCAGCAGCGTCTGCTCAACAGTATGGATGAGGAGATTGCGGCTGTCGCCAAGGAAATACTCATTGAGAAGTATCAGATCACGGTGAAGAACTACGAGCAGTCGATGACGTCCGTTTCTTCGCGCCTGGTGATGTTTGTTCCGAAGTCACTGATGGCATACCAGTGCAAGAGGGTGGAGCTTGATCTCAAACATCTGATGAAGGAACTCGAGACTGCCGATATGGAGCGCCAGATGGAAATCCTCGCGAAGATCACAGAACTGAACAAGATCCGCACGATGCTCAAGAATGAGCTAGGAAGAGTATAGTTATAATGAAAAACGCCAGCTGAATTGCTCAGCTGGCGTTTTTGTATGCATATCAGATTACTCTGCGTCGTCGCTGTAGAGCGGTGCCCACTCCTGTCCGTAGCAGTAGATGTATGGGCTGCTTGTCGAGAAGATCACCTCGTCAACGAAAGTAAGCATCTTTCCGTCCTCAGAGATGTTGAGCACGATGTCCTTCTTTGTTGTGCCCCAGCCGCCGTTGCCCTGGAGTACGTTGGAGATGGTTACAGTGCGGTTCGCCTCGTCGATGAAATATGGGCTTGATGCTCCGATCATCTCCTTCTCCTTTCCGGTATCCATATATGTGATCTTTACAAGGGCATATCCCTCCTTGTAGTCAACTCCGTTGTATGCAGAGTCGAACTTCACGATCACCATACCTGTCTCCGAGACGTTGCCGTCAACTCCGATCCAAGCTGTTGATGTAGAATAGCTTGATGCGAGCTGGATACCTGTAGACTCGTTGATTACAGTGAATGTCTTGGTCGCGGTGTTGATGTTGAGCTTGGTCTCGCCGTTGAAGGTAACGATGTTTGCATCGATTGTGTATGTGCCCTCGGTTCCGTTATATACAGCGTTTCCGAATCCGTCGAGAGTAAGTGTCTCGCCGTTGTCTGAAGTGTATGAGCCTGCCTCTTTTCCGCAGTACTGGAATACTGGCTGTGAACCTGCAGAGTATGTGTACTTCACGTATGGAGCACCGTTGATGGAGAAGATTGCAACGCAGTCTCCAGAGATGGTGTTGCCTGAGAGGAAATCAGCCTCTGCCGGCTTGAGCGACTTGGTGTCGATCTCCATAAAGTAGTATGACTTGCTGCCGTTCTGGTCAGCCTCCACAAGGTATCTTGTCTGGTAGTCAGTGTCTGTAGCACATACGAATGAGAAGTCGTTCTTGCTTACGAGGTAGTATCTTCTTGTCTCCATCTGAACCTGAAGGAGGTTGTCGATGGTGATGAATGCGAAGTCGTTTTCGAGGAGGTTTCCATAGATGCCGAAGCTGCCCTTGAACTCCTCTTCAGAATACTGGATCTTGCCGTTGTTTACAGAGTAGATACCGCTGAAGTCATATGCGTTGGCGTCATCCGATGTCACGAAATAAGCAGAACTTCCGCAAAGCTCGAGCTGCATTGAAGGAGTGTCAGAAGAGACGATTCTTCCCTCCGGTACTGTGATCCAGTAGCCCTGGTATTCTCCGATGAACGGCTCAGAATTGTAAATGTCACGCTCCTTGCTGACAGCCTTGATGAGCACGCCCTCCTCTGGCATATAGAATGCCCAGCAGTCCTGTCCGAGGTGGTTGTCCTCTGCCAATGACCAGAATACGTCTCCGGTGTAGTCTGTGCCAGTGTCAAGTCCTGTCACTGTGCAGGTTACGTCATATCCAACAGAGCACTCATAGCGGTAGTGCACGAGTCCTCCTGTTACCTGTGAGCAGAATTCGTTCTCCTCTCCGCTGTTGTTGATGCAGTCGAGCATAGAGATAACGCAGTTGTCGTCCCACTCGCGCTGGATGAGCTTGTACTCGTTGTCGAGCTGTCCTACGACTGTGGCAGGGCCTTCCGGCATCTCGAATGAATATGTGTACTCGCTGAAGTCAGTAGCGACAAGTCTGCAGTTGATCTTTCCGTTTACCACAGCAGAAGAGATGATGTCAGTGACGTACTTCATATAGAAAGTGACTGTCACGGTCTCGCCCTCAGCTGCGATTTCCTTGTCTACAGCAGCAGTAAAATACTGGCTTTCCTCGACTGTTACGGTGCCGCTTGTCTGGACGCTGATCTTTGCGTCTCTCTTCGGCATCTCGAAGGTGAATTCCGTATCGGAAATCTTTTCGGCTCTCTTCGAGTTTACCTTCACTGCGTCGATGAAGACGTTCTCAACAGGAGTTACTGTTATGCCTACAGTCTCGCCTGCCTTGGCCTTTTCGGGGAATGACACCTGGTAGAATTCGCTCTCGGACTCAAGTGTGAGTGCGTATTCCTCTACTGTTGTGCCTGGAGTATCAGGTGTGTCTGGTGTGTCCGGTTCCGGCTGCTTTCCGCAGGAAACAGTAAGACATAAAGCCAAAATGAGTGCAGGAACTGAAAGGATGATGTTCCTGAGTGTTGAAGCTAGTGTTTTCATATGATTTATATCGGTTTGTACGTGGTTATCAAACACAAAGTTATAAAAAAATGCTTATCTTTGAGGGTTATACTGAAATTGAATATCAAAACAGCAAAATATATGAGCAAGACATTCAACAGAACTCTTGTGACCTGCGCGCTTCCATACGCGAACGGTCCGGTCCACATCGGCCACCTTGCGGGCGTTTATGTGCCTGCGGACATCTATGTGAGATATTTGAGAATGAGGGGAGAGGATGTGCTTTATGTCTGCGGATCGGATGAGCACGGAGTTCCGATCACTATCAAGGCGCAGAAAGAGGGATGTACACCTCAGGACATCGTTGACAGATATCACAAGATCATCAAGGACTCTTTCACAGGCCTTGGCATCAACTTCGACATATATTCGAGAACATCTTCAAAGACTCATCACAAGAACGCTGCGGACTACTTCCGCAAGCTCTACGATGAGGGCAAGTTCATCGAGAAGGTGAGCGAGCAGTACTACGATGAGGAGACAAAGACCTTCCTCGCTGACCGTTACATCACCGGTACCTGCCCACGCTGTGGCGCTGAGGGCGCATACGGTGACCAGTGCGAGAAGTGCGGTGCTACTCTCAGCCCGGATGAACTCATCAACCCTAAGTCGGCTCTCAGCGGCGGCGAGCTCGTAAAGAAGGAGACCAAGCACTGGTACCTTCCGCTCGACCAGTATGAGAAGTGGCTTTCTGAGTGGATCCTCGACGGACACAAGGAGTGGAGAAGCAACGTGTACGGCCAGTGCAAGAGCTGGATCGACGGCGGTCTCCAGCCACGTGCGGTGAGCCGCGACCTCAACTGGGGTGTTCCTGTACCTGTGGAGGGATCTGACGGAAAGGTGCTCTACGTATGGTTCGATGCCCCTATCGGATATATTTCAAACACTCAGGAACTCCTTCCTCAGAGTTGGGAGAAGTGGTGGAAGAGCGAGGATACAAAGCTCGTTCACTTCATCGGAAAGGACAATATCGTGTTCCACTGCATCGTGTTCCCTTCAATGCTGAAGGCTGACGGAAGCTACATCCTTCCTGACAACGTTCCTGCAAACGAGTTCCTCAACCTCGAGGGCGACAAGATCTCGACATCGCGCGGATGGGCTGTATGGCTCCACGAATACCTCGAGCAGTTCCCTGGACAGGAGGACGTTCTCCGCTATGTTCTTACTGCGAACGCTCCTGAGACAAAGGACAATGATTTCTCTTGGAAGGACTTCCAGGCACGCAACAACAGCGAGCTCGTTGCCATCCTCGGCAACTTTGTGAACCGTGCCGTTGTTCTTACACACAAATATTTCGAGGGCAAGGTTCCTGCCGACCTCAAGCCGGAGGCAGTGGATGCTGAGACACTCGCTCAGATCCAGCCGCTCCGCGAGGCTATGGAGAAGTATCTCGAGGGATATAAGTTCCGTGAGGCTCTCAAGGAGGCAATGAACATCGCCCGTCTCGGAAACAAATACCTTACGGACACAGAGCCTTGGAAGGTTGCCAAGACTGATATGGACAGAACAGCTTCCATCCTGAACGTTTCTCTCCAGATCTGCGCTTCGCTCGCGATCGCATTCGAGCCGTTCCTTCCATTCTCGGCAGAGAAGCTCCGCAACATCCTCAATGTGGGTATCGTAGCAGGTGCTGACCACCGTGCAGGTGAGGAAGGCGCTACAAGCGAGAACATCTACACTGCAGCAGAGGGTGCAGCTCTCCATACAGGTGTAGCATACGACGGTCTCTCACTTTCTTGGGAGGATCTCGGAAAGGCGGTTCTTCTTCCTGCCGGCCATCAGCTCAACCCTGCAACTCTCCTCTTCGGAAAGATCGAGGATGAGGTTGTGGATGCACAGATCGCTCGTCTTGAGGCTATCCGCGCTGAACGTGAGGCTGCAGCAAAGGCTGCTGAGGCTGCTGTTGTCACTCCACAGAAGGAGGAGTGCACATTCGATGATTTCGGCAAGATGGATATCCGCACTGCTACAGTTCTTGAGGCAGAGCGCGTTCCTAAGACTGACAAGCTCCTTAAGCTTACTATCGATACAGGCATCGACAAGCGTGTCATCGTATCGGGAATCGCAGAGGAGTATACTCCAGAGGAGATGGTGGGCAAGCAGATCTGTATTCTTGCCAACCTCGCTCCACGCAAGATCCGTGGCATCGAGTCGAAGGGTATGATTCTTATGGCTCGTCAGAATGACGGCAAGATGAGGTTCATCACTCCGCAGGAGACTCTCTGCAACGGTGCGGAAATCGGATAATCGTAAAACGTAATGCCATCCCCGGCTTGACCGGGGATCTTGATCAATATGGTAAGGACTGAGTACTACAAGGATCTGACAAAGATGAACACCTTCGGAATGAAGGTGAAGGCACGCTGTTTCATTGAATATGATTCGGTGGCGGATCTTGTGGATATCGAGTTTGAGGAGTTGGCGCGTCCGGTGCTTCACATCGGTGGCGGCAGCAACCTCCTCTTCACCGATGATTTCAAGGGTACCGTTCTCCACTCCAAGATCAACTTCATAGAAATCCTGGAGAAGGAGGAACCACGTCATTGCGAGGAGCAGGACGACGTGGTCCAATCGACGAAGTCGCTTGAGCAAAGCGAAAGAATCCCGTCACCGGTCTTGGTGTCGGTAGGAGCAGGAGTGGTGTTCGACGAGTTCTGCGACTGGGCGGCCAAGGAAGGACTTTGGGGCGTTGAGAATCTGTCATACATTCCTGGTGAGGTAGGAGCGTCTGCTGTGCAGAATATCGGTGCTTACGGCGTTGAGGTGAAGGACGTCATCCGCAAGGTGTATTGCTATGATACCGTGGACGAGGAGTTCGTGAACTTCGATGTCGAGGACCTTGAGTACGGCTATCGTGATTCGGCCTTCAAGGATCCGGAAGTGAAGGGACGCTACATCGTCACTCACGTAGTGTTCGCTCTTTCACGCGAGCCCCAGCCACGTCTTGATTACGCTCATCTGAAGGAGGCGGTAGGGGATAATGTCACTCCGCTTCAGATCAGAAAGACCATCATCAAGATCCGCAAGGAGAAACTCCCGGAGCCGTCGGTGATGGGCAGTGCAGGAAGCTTCTTCAAGAACCCTGTCATCAGTGCCGAGCACTTCGCACGCATCGAGGCGGCGGCAAAGGCTGAGCACGGAGCGGATGTCAAGGTACCGCATTATGATCTGCCGGACGGAACCGTAAAGATTCCTGCAGCCTGGATGATCGAGCAGTGCGGATGGAAGGGCAAACGCAGCGGCGGAGCAGCAGTCTATGACAAGCAGCCGCTCGTCATCGTGAACTACACAGGAGAGGCATATCCTGAAGAGATCATCGGTCTCGAGCGACGCATCATCGCTTCAGTGAAGTCGAAGTTCGACATCGTGCTTCATCCCGAAGTCGATCACATTTAGTTGAATTAAAGAAAGGACAATATATATGAGTTCATTTATCGTTGAAGGTGGGCATAAGCTCAGCGGAACAATCAGACCTCAAGGTGCAAAGAACGAGGCGCTGCAGGTAATCAGCGCGGTGCTTCTCAGCAAGGAGGAGGTTACTATCTCGAATGTTCCGGAAATTCTTGACGTGAGAAACCTCATTCTCCTGCTCGAGGGTATGGGAGTGAAGGTGACCCGCAGAGAGAAGGGCGTGTATACATTCAAGGCGGATGAGATTGACCGTGAATACATTATGAGCGCAGACTTCGTCGCAAAGTGTGCGAAGCTCCGTGGCTCCGTAATGGTTGTCGGACCGCTTCTTGCGCGTTTCGGCAAGGCATATTTCCCTAAGCCGGGCGGAGACCAGATCGGCCGCCGCAGGGTGGATACACATATCCTCGGCTTTATGCACCTTGGTGCCGCCCAGGAATATGACCACGACAAGAAGGCGTTCTACCTCCACGTTCCGGAAGGAAAGTCGCTTACAGGAAAGTATATGCTTCTCGATGAGGCATCTGTGACCGGTACTGCAAACATCGTTATGGCTGCAGCCCTTGCCGATGGTGTGACTACCATCTACAATGCGGCCTGCGAGCCTTATGTACAGCAGCTTTGCCGTATGCTCGTACGTATGGGTGCCAAGATCGAAGGCGTCGGTTCAAACCTCTTGACTATCACAGGAGTAGAGTCTCTCGGCGGTACACAGCATACCATACTTCCGGATATGATCGAGATCGGTTCGTTCATCGCTCTTGCAGCAATGAACAGAAGCTCGATCACCATCAAGGATGTGGCATATGATGAGTTGGGAATGATTCCGGAGGCTTTCCGCAAGCTCGGCATCAACCTCGAGCGTCGCGGTGACGACATCTATGTCCCTGAGCAGGAGAGCTATGTGATAGATTCTTTCCTCGACGGCTCGATTCTGAACATCGCTGACGCTCCTTGGCCAGGTCTTTCTCCTGACCTTCTCAGCGTGATGCTTGTGACTGCGACCCAGTGCAAGGGTAGCGTTCTCATCCACCAGAAGATGTTCGAAAGCCGTCTGTTCTTTGTGGACAAGCTCATTGATATGGGTGCACAGATCATCCTTTGCGATCCGCACAGAGCGGTTGTCGTAGGACACGACCACAAGTACCAGCTCCGCGCCGGTCAGATGGCATCTCCTGACATCCGTGCAGGTATCGCCCTGCTGATCGCAGCGATGTCAGCCAAAGGCACAAGCGTGATCAGCAACATCGATCAGATTGACAGAGGTTACGAGGATATAGATATACGTCTCAATGCTCTCGGAGCAAAGATTACAAGACAGTAGGACTATTTCTTACGGATAACATTAAGACCGTCGCGAAGAGGAAGGATAACGGACTCGACGCGGCGGTCGTTCGTTACCATATCGTTGAACTTCACGATGCTGAGGGTCTGCTTGTCCTGCGGAAGCGGGTCCTGGCATACCTTGCCGTCCCAGATGACGTTGTCTGCAAGGATGAGTCCGCCTGAACGGACCATATCGAAGACGAGTTCGTAATACTCGCAGTATTCGCGTTTGTTGGCGTCGATATAGACGATGTCGTAAAGCTTGGATGTATCTACAGCGCCGTCAGCAGGCTCTGTGCCCACTGCTCCAAGGCCCATCTCTGAACGGAGGCGGACAAGAGTCTCCTTGCAGTCGCCGATATGCAGCTGCACCTTGTCTTCCACGCCACCCTTCTCGAAGCCTTCGAGGATGAGATCCTCGAGCTCGTCGTTGAGCTCAAGCGTGTCGAGGTGTCCGTCCTCAGGGAGCACGGATGCCATACAGGTCGCTGAGTAACCGGTGAAGGTGCCGAGCTCAAGGATGCGGCGTGCACCGCTGATCTGCACAAGAATTCTCATAAGCTCGCCTTGAAGGTGGCCGGAGAGCATTCTTGCGTGGTTCGTCCTGATGTGGGTCTGCTTCTCGATCCAGTCCAGCGCCTCGCCCTGTGGCGTAGCGTGGTCTTCGATGTATTTGTAGATTTTCTCCATAGTAGTTATAGATATTTCGACTCCCTTCGGTCTTTCGATATGACAGGGTTAAACATATATGAGCTTAGAGAGGTTGGCAGGATCGAAGATCTTTTGCGCCATCTCACGGATGTCCTCCGCTGTGACTCCTTCCACAAGGTTTCTGTTCTCCTTGCCTGAACTTACCTTTCCATAGGCCAGGAGACCTTTTCCCATTGAAAGACACTGTGTCTCTCCGTTGTCTCCGCTTATGGCCAGCTGGCCCAGCAGCTGCTTTTTCGCCGCTTTGAGCTTGCGCTCCGACAGCGTCTCTGTACGCAGTTTCTCCAGCTCCTTTTCGATGGCCTTGACGCATTTCTCAAGGTTGGTCTTGTCGCATCCGAGGCTTATCGCAACGATGCCTGTATCGGCATACTGAGTGTATCCGCACTCCACGCCATACACCCAGCCGTGCTTCTCTCGGAGCACAGAGTTGAGGATGGAGTTGTTTGCGGGACCTCCGAGAATGTTGCACAGGAGGACTGTAGCGAGCCTTTCGCGCTCCTGATAGAGCGAAGGAGCGAGTCCGCCGATGATGCAGTTCGCCTGGTGGTTCCTCTTGCTGACGGTAGTGTCGAACTGTGGATTGTTCGGGAGAGGTGTTTCGGCTTCAGTTGTCGCTGCAGCGTCGTCTGCAGCTGTGAAGAACTTGTCGACGAGCTTGAGGATGTCCTTCTCCATCTTCTTCTCATCGATGTCTGCTACGATGGTCAGCGCCATCTTTGACGGCCTGAATTTCTCGCTGATGAATCTGATGAGCTCGTCTCTGGTGATCTTCTTTACTGATGCCTTTGTTCCGAGAATGTTGCCGCTGAGAGGATGGCCTTTGAAAAGCATCTCCTCAAATCTGTCATAGATGTCCTCGGACGGAGTGTCCTTGTATGAATGGATCTCGTCTATGACGACGCTCTTCTCGGTGTTTATTTCGTGTTCCGGAAAGGTCGGCGATGTGGCCAGTTCGAGCAGCAGTGAGGTTGCCTTCGGGAGGTCCTCCTTGAGCACGGTCGCGTGGAACACGATCTCCTCCTTTGTGGTGAACGCATTGAGTTCTCCGCCAAGACGGTCAAGGTAACCGTTGATGACGGAGGCGCTTCTCTTGGATGTGCCTTTGAATATAGTGTGCTCGATAAAATGGGCTATTCCGGAATGGAATCCCGCCTCGTCTCTTGTGCCGCATCTTATGCTCAATGCGCAGTAGCCCACTGATGAGCCACTGCGCTTGACTGCATACTGCATTCCGCAATTTGCCTTTCCACTTATCATAGTGTCTGCTATCTTCCTCTGTATGAGTTGATTCTCTTGATGTCCTCAGTGAGGAAACCTGCTCCGAACTTCTTGCTGATCTTGTGTCTGCGGTAGTAGTAGAGCTCGTTTGTCTGCGGGCAGATGAGCATCTTGTAGCTGTATGAACCCGGCTGCGGGTCAGTCGGTGACACTGTGTAGCTTACCAATGTGTTTGGCTTTACTTCAAGCATATAGTCATCTGCGTCGTCCTCGTCTGTCACGATGGTGTCAGAGTCAAGGTTGATGTCGAGGAAGCCGTGTGTAACCTCAGTGCTGATGTCGCCCTCCGAGTAGATGAGCTGCATTCCTGAAGCGTGAGGAAGGTTGAGTGTGTAGTTGCTCAAGCCGACATAGCCGCTTACGTCGGTGTTCATCGACTCCAGTGTGTAGTTCTGGATGATGTTGAGGAAGGCAGGGAGGAACACGAACTCGCGTCCTGAAGGATCCTCGCTTGGAGCAATAGGAATAGTGACTACCTCAAGAAGGCCATTGATGCCGCCTGAAGCACCGTTTCCACCCTTGATGAGAGTGAGGAAATCGATGCCGGGGCTGTTCTCCTTCTTGAACTGTCCGCTGACAGTTATGAGGAAATAATAGTCGTCGTAATACTTGAGTTTTTCAAACTCCTCAAGAGTACAGAACTCGTACGGAGACACTCTCCAGTTTGCTGCAACCTCGTTCTTGAGGGCGGCATCGTAGAATCCTCTTCCTGTGAGAACTACCTTGGTAACTTTCTCGGTGAAGTCACCGATCTTCATTTTCTTTGTGTTGATCTGCGCCTGTGCACCTGCGATGAGAGGCATAATAAGCGCAGCGATGATAATCAGGAGTTTTTTCATATCAATAACAAATGTATAGCTGCATTCGGAGGCAAAGTTACAAAAATAGTGCTATATTTGTAAGTTGACCAAAGAACAATTATGTCTCAGTATATAGTTTCTGCAAGAAAATACAGACCTGACTCCTTCGGGACACTCATCGGTCAGGACAATATCGCCCAGACTCTCAAGAACTCGATTCTTAGAGGACAGCTCGCTCACGCATACCTCTTCTGCGGACCGCGAGGCGTCGGCAAGACCACTACAGCACGTATCTTCGCAAAGATGATCAACTGTTCCAATCCTTCTGCGGATATGGAACCTTGCGGCACTTGCGAGTCCTGCCAGTCGTTCGCTGAGGGACGTTCGTACTGTATCCACGAGCTTGACGCGGCATCCAACAACGGTGTCGAGGACATCAAGACCCTGATGGACCAGGTCCGCATACCGCCTCAGGTGGGCAAGTACAGCGTGTATATCATCGACGAGGTGCATATGCTCTCGCAGGCTGCGTTCAACGCCTTCCTCAAGACTCTCGAGGAACCGCCTGCACACGCCATCTTCATTCTTGCGACTACTGAGAAACACAAGATCCTTCCTACCATCCTGTCGCGTTGCCAGACTTACGATTTCAACAGAATCACAGTTGAGAACATCGTAAGGAACCTCCGTATGGTGGCTGCTTCGGAGGGTGTGACCATCGACGACGAGTCGCTCCACGTTGTTGCTCACAAGGCCGACGGCGCGATGCGTGATGCACTCACCATCTTCGACCAGACAGTGGCATTCTGCGGCACAGACGTGAAGTATCAGGATGTGCTCCGCAACCTCAATGTGCTTGATTACGAGTACAGCTTCTCTTTGGTTGACGCCTTCCTCAAGGGTGACTATCCGACAGCATTGCTCACTTTTGATGAGATATTGACCAAGGGATTCAATGCGCTTCACTTTGTTGCGGCGTTGTCGTCACATCTGCGTGACCTGATCGTCAGCAAGAGCGGCGGTCTTGATGCTCTCCTCGAGCTTCCTGAGTCCCTGAAGTTGAAATATAAAGACCAGGCAGACAGATGCCATATGCAGTTCCTGTACGATGCCCTCGGCATCACAACCCAGTGTGAGTCTGGCTACAGGGCAAGTGTGAATCCGCGTCTGCATATCGAGTTCGCGCTTATGCGCCTGAGCTTCTTGATGGTGAAGCCGGCAGGTGCAGCGCCAGTCGCTGCTCCAGTTGCCCAGCCGGTTGTTGCGCCAGTTGTTGCGCCAGTTGCTCAACCAGTTGCCCAGCCGGTTGCTCAGCCAGTTGTTGCACCGTCTCCAGCCTCAGAGGCTGCACCAGCTTCGACGCCAGCCGTTGCCACTTCGGTGCCGGTTGTCGCCCCAGCCCCAGAGGTCCCTGCTGCACCAGCCGCACCAACTTCTGCTGTTGCACCAGTTCCTGCACCAGCCGCTGCTCCAGCTTCGACGCCAGCCGTTGCCCCTTCGGCGCCAGCTGTCGCCCCAGCCCCAGAGGTCCCTGCTGCACCAGCCGCACCAACTTCTGCTGTTGCACCAGTTCCTGCACCAGCCGTTGCCCCTTCGGCGCCGGTTGCCTCAGCACCAGCCGCTGCCACTTCGGTGCCGGTTGCACCAGCACCAGCCGCTGCTCCAGCTTCGGAGGAGACTCCGCAGCCTGCACGCGAGCGTCGTGCCCGCACAGCTGCCGCTGCTTCCGTTTCGCTCAAGTCAATGATGAACAGTGACGCGAAGCCGGTCGAGCAGGTCGTGAAGGACAGCGCACCGTCAGAAGATATGCTCAGGGCAAAGTGGCCAGAACTCGCGAAAGTATATGAGAGCAAGCCGCGTCTTGCAAGTATGCTCGGCACAACTACCATTGCGGTTACCGGTGACGACGAGTCAAGGACTGTCACATTTATGGTAGTGAACGAGGCCCAGAAGGATTGGGTTGAGTCGAAGCTTCTCCACGACCTTGAGGGACGTTTCCGCACTATCGTAGGTTCTTCGAAAGTGTACCTCAGAGTGGATGTGACACCTGATGACTCACCTAAGCCAAAGGTCTATATGCCTAGTGAGAAGGCAAAGGAACTTATGTCTGAAAATGATGAGGTGAAGAACCTCGTGAAGGATTTCGGACTTGATATCAAGTAAATCAGCCGTAAGGCAAAAACCATAAAGTCAATGAAACTTCGTTGCGAAAACCTGGTCAAGAAATATGGCCCCAGAACGGTTGTGAAAGGTGTCTCGATGGAAGTCGAGCAGGGAGAGATTGTGGGCTTCCTCGGTCCTAACGGTGCCGGAAAGACGACCAGCTTCTATATGATCACCGGACTTATCGTTCCAAATGACGGTAAGATCTTCCTTGATGATGAGGACATTACAAAGCTCCCTATGTTCAAGCGCTCGCAGAAGGGTGTGGGCTACCTTGCACAGGAGGCTTCTGTGTTCCGCCATATGACAGTTGAGGACAACATTATGTCTGTGATGGAGATGTCCAAGCAGTTCACCAAAGAGGAGAGAAAGCAGCGTCTCGAGGACCTTCTCGACGAGTTCAACCTCCACAAGGTGCGCAAGAGCAAGGGTATCCAGCTTTCCGGAGGTGAGCGCCGCCGTTGCGAGATTGCACGTGCTCTCGCCATCGACCCTAAGTTCATCCTTCTCGATGAGCCGTTCGCCGGTGTGGACCCTATCGCCGTTGAGGACATCCAATACATCATCGCAAAACTGAAGTACAAGAACATCGGAGTCATCATCACCGACCACAACGTAGGTGAGACTCTTGCGATCATCGACCGTGCATACCTGCTTTACGAGGGCTCGATCCTCCAGAGCGGTACACCTGAGGCACTCGCTGCAGACGACGAGGTGCGTA
>JAFYXE010000076.1 GCA_017546275.1 Bacteroidales bacterium
ACAGGACGATGACGGCGCTATCATCACAGACGGCCGTTATGCTCTCACAGCATATGAGGACTTCGTTCTTGATGTATATGCTGCTCCTGGCATCGACTGCGCTAACCTCAAGCTCGTACTCGACTTCGGCGGCGGACAGGGAGGTTCTACAGTGGTTGTGAAGGATATCGTTCTCCGCGAGTCAAAGGAGACTCCTGCACCGGAGCCTGAACAGCCGGCATTTGATCCGAATGCAGGAACAAACCTCTGGCTTTCAATGACTGTTGAGGAGATGTTCTACTACTACGCTCCAGGTTGGGCTCAGATCGAAGATCCTGAAACTACAGTTGACGGAAACAGTCTTACAGTGGTTCTTCCTGAGGCTACTACAGATCAGTGGCAGGCACAGGTCGCATTCCGTACTGACCTTTCGTCACAGGCCGGCAAGAAGTATGACTTCTACTGCGTGGTCAACTCGACTCAGGATCTTCCTGGTATGACCATAAAGCTGACCAAGACCGGTGACGACAATACGTTCTACTTTGCTGACAAGCATAAGATCACAGCATATGAGGATTATGTTTATGCAGTAGTCGGAATGGACGGCATCGATATGGAGAAGATCAGCCTCTTCTTTGATTTCGGAGGAAATCCGGCTGGCACAGAGGTGACTGTAAAGGATATCGTATTCCGCGAATCACTCTAACATTCTAATACAGGTGGGGACAAGGCTGCAGCCTTGCCCCTGCCTTTAAACTTTACACTATGAAATTCAATATTCTTCCGTTATTTACCGTATTCGCATTCTTCGGCTGCTCCTGCACAGAGAACGGCCCAGCACAGGGTGGTGATTCTGCTCAAATCAATGTTCAGGTAACCCCTCAGTCTGTTTCCCTCACTTCGGAGGCTCAGGACGTCATTCTTGAAGTGAACGCCGACTCGGATTGGGGCGTGTTCGCAGAAGACAAGTGGCTCAAGACCGTGCCTACAGGCGGCGGCAAGGGCAAGACAGAACTCAAGGTCATTGCAGAGGCCAACTATGGCTCGAAGGCGAGAGAGTCTGTGCTTACATTCAGGACTGCGTCCGGCAGAGTGGAAATCCCTGTTGCTCAGGAGGGTATGGGAGACGATGCCTTGGCTCCGGAAGGATATGAACTTGTGTGGAACGATGAGTTTGACGACCCTACGCTGACTATGCCGGACGAGAGCAAGTGGTGGTATGAGACAGCGGAACCGGGATGGGTCAACAATGAATTGCAGACATATGTTGCCGGAAAGATCGGCGACATCGTCACAGCCGATGTAAGTGACGGCACGCTGAAGATCCGCGCTATCAAGAGCGGAAGCAGAGTGTATTCGGCGAGAGTAAATACAAAGGAAAACTGGACCTACGGCTACTTTGAGGCACGCCTCAAACTGCCTGAGGGCAAGGGCACCTGGCCGGCATTCTGGATGATGCCGTCTGTCTGGTCGGGATGGCCTGAAGGAGGCGAAATCGATATTATGGAGCACGTAGGCTGTGTTCCTACCGAGGTGTCTTCTTCAATTCACTGCAAGGCCTACTATCACGCTGTAGGTACACAGAAGACTGCAGCAAGAAAGATCGCAGGAGTGATGGACGAATTCCATATCTACGCATTGGAGTGGACTCCTGAATATATAAAGTCGTTCGTGGACGGAGAACAGCTGTTCTACTATAACCCGGATGACTATCCGCTGGGACGCAGCGCCGACACCTGGCCGTTCAACAAACCGTTCGAACTCAAGCTCAACCTCGCTTGGGGCGGAGACTGGGGCGGAATGTACGGTGTTGATGAGAGTTGTCTCCCTGCGACTTATGAAATCGACTATGTACGTGTTTTTCAGAAACAATAGATATGAAGATGATAACTAAACTGCTGGCTATAGCTCTTTTATTCGCTTCCTGTACGGACAAGCCTGACGATCAGAAGCCTGCCGGAGGCTCTATAGATGTAAATCCCAAGGAAATCAATGTCGACTTCGAGGAGCAGGAAGTGTTCGTTACAGTTACGGCTGAATCGGAATGGGGATCCTCTCTCTCGGATCAGTCCTGGTGTTCGGTATCTCCTACAGGAGGACTGAAAGGGGAGACTCAGGTGAAGATTACAATCAAGAAGAACATACTTACCGAGTCCAGGGTGAACACTCTTAAGTTCCGTACCCACAGTTCCTCGGTTGAGGTGAAGATCACCCAGGAGACAAGCACTACAGGTGAGGCTATGTTCGTTCCTGAAGGCTACAAGCTTTTCTGGAGCGACGAGTTCGACGGACCGAGCCTTAATACTGACTGGTGGACCTGCGAGACAGGCCGCGGAAGCAACGGCTGGGGCAATGCCGAACTGCAGTATTACACAAACAGGACTGAAAATGTCGACGTCCGTGACGGAAAACTTGTCATCACAGCCCGCAAGGAAAGTTATCAGGGTGCTACCGCAACATCTGCACGTCTGATCACCCTCGGCAAGGTATACTTCAAATACGGTTATATCACCGCTTCCATCAAGCTTCCTAAGACAGCAAACGGCCTTTGGCCGGCATTCTGGATGATGGGCAACGACTTCCAGTCGAAGGGATGGCCGAACTGTGGTGAGACCGATATCCTTGAGATGGGTAACGTCGGCGGAATCAACAACGGCACACAGGAGAAGTTCCTCAATGGAGCCTGCCACTGGGGAGAGCCTGGACACGCATATTACGGACCAAGCTACACCAACAGCTACTCTGTCCAGGACGGCCAGTTCCATACATTCACCTGCATCTGGGACGAGAATCAGATCGCGATGTATATCGACCTTGACACCAATCCGAATGCGAAGCCGTATTTCAAGATGACTGTCAGAGACTTTGGTGACAATGAGTTCCGCAAGGACAACTTCATCCTTCTCAACCTTGCTGTCGGCGGCAACTTCCCTCAGATCTGGGACATCAATCAGGTGACCGCACTCAGCAACGGACCGGCTGAAATGGAAGTGGACTACGTTCGCGTATTCCAGAAACAGTAATCACACGTCATCGAGAAGCCCCGGAAGAGACTGTTGCAATCTTTTGATATTATGAAATATAAATTCCACATTTTTTTGCTTTTGGCTGCTCTCCTTTTTGCAGGTTGCGAAAAGAAGGGCCCGGATGCCGGTGAAAAGAACATCCCAGGCTACAAGGAACTCCTTGCCGCATATGATGCAGGCCAGATGTATAAGGAGGTTCTGAAGTCGGACGGAGCCAATACGGTCGTCTTTGATGACGGTTCGAAGATAACCGTGCCTCTTTCGTCGTTTGACATTCACGACCACACCTCCAAGCCGCTACCGAACATCTATGTGGTAGTGGGTACATATTATTGGTCGGTTGACGGGTTAGTGTTGGGAATCAAGGCCCAGTCGACCTCTGTTCCGAAAGAGGAGGCGCAGCCTGTTTATGTGTATTTCGATTCGACTGATCTCTATATGCAGTTGAGCAACCGTGTGCT
>JAFYXE010000077.1 GCA_017546275.1 Bacteroidales bacterium
CGGTGGCACCTAAAGCACTGAGACACAATTGTTTACGCAATGATTATTCCTTCAATTCAGGGAATAATGATTGTTTATCTCATTGGATATCAAACATTTAGCTGCCACCAAGATTCCTGACATCGTACTGGTTCCTGCTGATCGCAGAGAAAGATTTGTCAAACGGGAGATTGTAGTATATTTGCAGAGGAGAAAAAGAGAAATCGATATGGATTGGCTATTATTGATTGTGGCCGGGATGTGTGAGACCGGATTTGCATTTTGTCTGGGAAAGGGCAATGTGGAGACAGGAAACAAGGCGGCGATGTGGTATGTCGCTTTTGCGCTGCTGTGTCTGCTGAGTATGGTGCTGCTCACAAAGGCGACCAAGACCATCCCTTTGGGAACAGCATACCCGGTGTGGACAGGTATCGGTGCTGTCGGCACTGTCATTGTGGGCATATTGGTGTTCAAGGAGCCGGCATCGTTCTGGCGCCTGTTCTTCATCTTCACCCTCATCGCATCAGTCGTCGGCCTGAAGATCGTACACTAGGACTCCGACTACAACACATAACATCATACGTCTGTCCGTAGAATTGTGAAAAATCACTAATTTTACGGACAAATGTTTTTTATATGAAGAAGGGGATCATCGTTATCGTGCTGGTAGCAGCATTGGCAGCATTTTTTATTATGAGCAAGGACAGGTCAGAGGGAACAAAGAGCGACATCGTCATCGGAACTTATGGCGAGCATCTTTATGTGTATTCATTTGACAACGAGACGCTTGAGTTCACTCAAAAAGCAAAGGCGGAGGCGGAGAATCCGTCATATGCATTGGCTGACAAAGGTTCGGTCTTCGCAGCAAGCGAAGTGGGAGAGGAGTCGGGTGCCTACTCATTTGAAGTGAAGCGCGGAGGAAAGGATGTAACCCGCAGCGCCAACAGACGCCAGACCGGAGCCGACCCTTGTTTCGTGATGATGCACAAAGAGGAGGACGGAAGCAGATATATGCTCACAGCTGACTACAGCGGAGGATCGATCAGTGTGTTCCCGGTATACGCCGGATATATCGAGCCTCTTGCAGAGCAGATGTTCTTTGAGGGCAGTGGTCCGGTGACAGACAGACAGGAAGCTTCGCATATCCACCAATTAAGAGCTGTTCCGGGTGTGAGAGGATTCATCCTTGCAAGCGACCTCGGAGCTGATGTGATCCGCCTGATAGGGATCGGCAAAAAAGACGGCGAGATCAAACTTACGCATATAAAAGACTTCGAATGCCCTGCCGGCAGCGGCCCTAGACATATGGAATTCAGCCAGGACGGTCATTTTATGTACTGTATCGCCGAACTCAGCGGAAATGTGCTCGCATACAGGATCACCAACGACGACGGCACACCTGTGCTCACTCTTGTGCAGGAGATTCAGGCTGATGAAGTGAATGCCGGAGGCAGCGCTGACATCCACATCCATCCGAACGGCAGGTGGCTCTACACATCGCATCGTCTGGAGAACGACGGCATCTCCGTATTCAACATTCTTGAGAACGGCACATTGGAGAAGATCGGATATGCCCGTACCGGACGCCACCCACGTAACTTTATGATCACATCAGACGGCAAGCACCTTCTTGTAGCCTGCCGCGATGACCGTACGATTCAGGTGTTCAAGATAGAAGAAGAGGGCACCCTGACATTGACTCAGAGCACCCTCGACTTTGATATCGATAAACCTTCGAGCGTTCTTGAAATGCTCTAGGCCTTAGTCTTCCTGGCAGTCTTGCCGGCGGTCTTCTTGCCGGCAGCCTTTCTTGCCTTACGTTTCGATTCCTGGATAGCCTTGCGGACCTTCTCCTTGCGGGCGGCCTTGTTGATGCCCACAGTGACATTGTCGAACGAGCCGTCAACACCCTTTATGAATGAGGTTCCGCGTCCGTGTTCGTAGTCGATTCGGTCATAGATTCTATCCTCAAGGCCAGTTTCAATCAACTCGTAATCAAGGAGTTTCTGCTCCAGGTTAGTCTTCTTGACACGGATGCGGACAGGATCTCCAAGGTTATATACAATGCCTGTGCGCTTGCCTACAAGACGATAGTGATCAGCATCGAACTCGAAGAAATCGCTGCTGATGTCACGGAGGGCAACCATACCCTCGATCATAGTAGGCTCGATCTCCACATACATTCCCCACTCGGTAAGACCGGAAACGTGACCTCCGAACACTGCTCCCACCTTGTCCTGCATAAACTCGACGAGCTTATACTTGATGCTCGCTCTTTCTGCCTCTGCCGCTACGATCTCACGCTCTGACGCGTGCTTGCAGAGTTTGTCGTAAGTCTCCTGCTTTGCAGACTGGCCACCGTCGAGATACTGTGCGAGAAGTCTGTGCACGAGCATATCCGGATAACGGCGGATAGGTGATGTGAAGTGAGTATAGTACTTGAACGCAAGTCCGTAGTGTCCAAGGTTCTCTGTATCATAGCGCGCCTTGGCCATTGTCCTCAGCGAGAGGAGTTCGATGGCGTTGTACTCAGGAGTGTCCTTAGCTGCGATGAAGAGGTTGTTGAGTTCCTTCGAAATCTCCTTTCCGTTGCCGGTAGGACCCATCTTGTAGCCGAAGTTTCCGATGAAGTTGCGGAGGTTCTGGATCTTCTCCTGGTTAGGCTCGTCGTGCACACGATACACGAAGGTCTTCGCCTGCTTGCGTGCACCCTTGGCCGGCGCCTCGCCTATTCCCTTGCATCCTGTAGCCACAAACTCAGCCACTGTGCGGTTGGCAAGGAGCATAAACTCCTCGATGAGCCAGTTGGCCTCTTTTGTGATCTTCTGGTATACGTTTACAGGGCGGCCCTTCTCGTCCACCTCGACCTTCATTTCAGGACGGTCGAAGTTGATTGCTCCGGCTGCGAATCTCTTCTTGCGAAGCTTAGATGCGAGGCCGTGCATTGTGAGGACTGCAGATACAATCTCTGAAGGCACTCCCTCGTGGGCAGCCTTAGGGTTGTCGATTATCACCTGGGCTTCCTCGTATGCAAATCTGAAATCAGAATAGATCACAGTCTTTCCGAACCACTGGCTGACGATGCGGCCGAGCGGAGTCATCTCGAACACTGCCGAGAAGGTAAGTTTCTCTTCGTTAGGACGAAGCGAGCAGACCTTGTTGCAGAGCTTCTCAGGAAGCATAGGCACTGTTCTGTCCACAAGATATACAGATGTTCCGCGCTCCTGAGCCTCTTTGTCCACAGCATCACCTGGTGTCACATAGTGAGTCACGTCGGCGATATGGACTCCCACTTCGTAGTTGCCGTTTTCAAGGACCTTGAACGAAAGCGCATCGTCAAAGTCTTTTGCATCTGCAGGGTCGATGGTGAATGTAAGCACACCACGGAAGTCCCTGCGGCCCTTGCGGTCCTCGTCTGTGATCTCCTCGGAGATTCTGTCGGCAGCATTGGCCACGTCAGACTCGAACTTGTAAGGAAGTGCATACTCGGCAAGGATCGCGTGCATCTCCGTATCGTTCTCTCCCGGCTCACCAAGCACGTCAACGATGTGTCCGCGTGGGCTCATCTCGTGCCTTGGCCAATCGTCCACCACAGCAGCGACCTTCATTCCCGAACGGACGGTCAGTTCCTGCTTGCCGTAGCCGTCTTCACCGAGTTCATAGACTCTGTGTACAGCGTACATATCATCACCGAGCGGTTTGAGGAAGCCTGTCTCGTCCTTCTGCTCTGCGACAGAATGGCTTCTGACCTTGTGTCTGCGGTAACGCTCTCTGTCTGATTCCGTAAACGGAATAGTGATGTCATATGGCATAAAACGGCTCTGCATAAGCACCCAAGCCTGATTTGCCACAATATGAAGTATGCCGATGAAAGGCCTTGGAGACCTCTCGATAATCTCTATTACCTCACCTTCACGGCGCTGACGGTCCAGTTTCTCACGTGTCACGGTCACGCGCACGATGTCGCCGTTCAATGCTCCTCTTGTCTTGGACGCCTTCACAAAGACGTCGTCATCCTCTCCCTCCACAATCACGAACGCATAGCCCTCGCGGGTCATCTGCACCTTGCCGACAACCTGTGGGAAAACCTTCTTTTCCTTCTTTCCACGGCCACGGCCGTGAGAACTTCTCTTTCTTGTCATATCTATGTTCTTATCTTATCATTACATCTGCAAACACCGGAAGGTGGTCAGACGCCTGTGACACATCCGCTGATTCAAACTCCGTGCAGACAGCCGTCTTGAGCAGCCTATATCGTGCACGATTCTTCAAAACCAATATGTAGTCGATGCATATTTCCGGATTCTGGGACGGATATGTGAGTGCCGGCTCGGAGAGGACGGTCCAGTCCTCGGAGAGCTGGCGGAGCGTCGGACTGTCCGGGGTGGCATTGAGGTCGCCGCAGAGGAAGACCGGCTTGCGCGAACGGCCGTAAAGGCTCACAAGTTCATCCGTCAGCAAGGAAGCCTGCTCCATACGCACGTCTTCGTTGCTGTGGTCCAGGTGCACGGCAGCTATTACATAGTCCGCCGTCTCTGCAGCTACGCAGACCCTCGGCTCATATCCGTTGCCTTTCGGTATGCTTATGACACTGCTTCTAATGATCTTCCTGGAGGTCACGGCTCCTGTTCCATAGGAACCTCCGTTCCACTGCATCGCCGAACCGAATCTGTAGTCCCATTCCGGTCCCAGCTGTTCCGCAAAGTCCTGAGTCTGAAAGGTATTGTGGCGACGGTTGCAGCTGTCCTGTTCGCAGACCGCGATGGCATCCGCACCGAGTTCGATCATCATATCCGCGATATCCGGAGTGCTGTCGCCTGTGTATTTCGAGAAAACCCCTACGTTGTATGCCACTATTCTCAAGGCTCGTGGAGCCTTGTCCGGAGCGTAGCCGGACGGCTGGCGCCACATCCCGTAGCGTCCTGAAGCCGAAAGGACTGCAGCACACAGAAAAAACAGACAAACAATGGTTCTCTTCATATCAATCACACGGATTTATCCACACAAATATAAATAGAAAATCGTATATTTGCGGCGCATTTGATAAAATATAAAACTCTATATACTATGGACAAGAAAGTTCTACTTATGATCCTCGACGGATGGGGCGAGGGAAGACAGGATGAGTCTAATGTCATCTATGCACAGGGAGCACCTTACATCGAGGGACTCCGCAAGCAGTATCCTATGAGCACACTCAAGGCTTGCGGCGAGGCCGTAGGTCTTCCAGAGGGCCAGATGGGTAACTCAGAGGTAGGTCACCTCAACCTCGGCGCCGGCCGCGTTGTGTACCAGGACCTCGTGAAGATCAACATCGCAGCACGTGAGCACAAGTTCCTCCAGAACCCGGAGATCAAGGCTGCATATGACTATGTAAAGGCAAACAACAAGCAGCTCCACCTTATGGGTCTCGCTTCTATGGGTGGCGTACACAGCTCACTCGAGCACGTATATGAGTTCCTCAACGTGGCTAAGGAGTATGACCTTGAGAACGTGTTCGTACACTGCTTTATGGACGGCCGCGACACTGACCCTAAGAGCGGAAAGGGCTTCGTAGAGGCTCTCGAGGCTGAGATGGCAAAGTCAAC
>JAFYXE010000078.1 GCA_017546275.1 Bacteroidales bacterium
GGCGGTGGAGCATTCTCTGGAAAGGACCCTTCAAAGGTTGACCGTTCAGCTGCATACGCATCACGCTACATCGCTAAGAATATGGTAGCTGCAGGCGTGGCACGCGAGATGCTCGTACAGGTATCATACGCTATCGGAGTAGCACGTCCACTCAGCATCTTCGTAAACACTTACGGTACTGCTGCCAAGGGACTTAACGATGCACTCATCGCAGAGAAGATCAACGAGCTCTTCGACCTCCGTCCAGCAAAGATCATTGAGAAATTCGGTCTCAAGAAGCCTATCTATGAGCCGACAGCATCATACGGTCACGTAGGACGTACTCCTTACAAGGAGACTGTCACAATGATCCGCAACGGTGTCAAGACTACAGAGTACGTTCAGTTCTTCGGATGGGAACTCCTCGACTCAGTCGATATGATCAAAGCAGCATTCAAGCTGTAAGAGTGCGGTAGCAAAAAACGCTGAAAACGCTCCTGATTACCCATAAAAACCGGGAATCAGGAGCGTTTTTCGTTATTTTTGACACCACTGATTTCAGACTAATCTACTTACGACATCCGGATCAAGTCTCGCGATGCGGCTGATCTGTTTGATAGAGGCATTGAAGTTACGCCTCATAACAGTACATAACCTCAACTTCTGCTCAATCGACAGTGCCGACATTCCACTCACACCGAACTCCTTAGCAATAAATTCATTTATCAGGCTCTTAAGTTCAGCATCCGTGTATGAAACACGGTCAGCGATTCCAAACTCAAGCTCAACCTCCGGCTCCACTTTCCTAGCTAATGCGAACATCAAACGTGACGGATGCCGGAAAATAGTCTCAAGAGGCTTGGGGTCAACAAAGGATTCCGGAAGAATCATCCCCTTATCATTGACCATATAGTGATCGGGAAGGACGACTTTCGTCTTTAAGATCCTATGTCTTTTTCGCTCCGACAACTCGTTGACAGGAGTCCCGTCCAAGACCGAATCTCCTCTGAAGTATATATTCGCTGTCGACCAGGCATAATGGTGCGGCATCACATTGATTCTTGCAGCCAGAGGATTTCTCAACACGTATGCTATGGCATTCTCCAGATACTCACCATCCTTGATTTCATTAATACTCAGCTGGAGATTGCCCAGGGCATTCACTTCAAGCCTAGAGAGCCTCAACCTTATGCCACAACGCCTCTTATATTCAGCAGCAAATTCGCAACAGGCCTGCCGCTCACCATAAAGAATAAAATGGAAATGATTGCTCATCAAGCAATAACAAACGATGATGACATTGAACTTCAGGAGACAGACAGCAATGTCGTTGACACCTGAAATAAAGTCTTCCTCGCAAGAAAAGATAAGACCCTTCTCCAATCCTTGCGAACAAATGTGATAATACTGTTTCATTATTGGCCGGCGCGCCCTCTATCTGTCGACAACATATCTGACCAGCAAACAACGCCGACACAAATATCCGCCAAGAATCAACAACAGCAATCATACTGTCAATGATTCTCGTCACATTTTTCTCTTTTTTTAAATGATTTCTCTTTTTTAAAATCTTTCGGATCAGACGTTGGTCCAGTGGATGGTGATGCCTTTGCGTTCCATTCCGCGGAACCAGGTCATCTGGCGCTTGGCGAACTGGTGGATGGCTGTGGCAAGCTGAGTGCGCATCTCGTCGCGGGTGAGTTCTCCGATGAGATGGAGTGTGACGAACTTGTATTCGAGACCGTAATAGATGAGGTCTTCCGCAGGGATAGGCTTTCCCGGCAGAATGTTTCCGGCTTCATCCTTGGTACAGAGTGCCGGATGGGTGCCGTCGATCAGTCCCTTGATTTCCTCTATCATTCCTTCTTCGAGTCTGGCATCCAGACGCTTGTCTATCTTTGCGTTACGGACGTCACGTGTGACGAGTGTGCCTATGTAACAGGTGTTCTTCGGCAGGAATGATGTACGCTGAACAGGATGTTCGGCTTCGTAGATCGCGATCTCGAGAGCACGGATGAGGCGCTTGCGGGTATCGTAATCGGTGTTGTTGTGAAGAGGTTTGAGGGAAGCGAGTCTGGCAATGAGCTCTTCGTCGGATTTCTGCTCAAGCTCTGCACGGAGTTCAGGGTTTGCAGGCACTTCCGGGAGGGAGTAGCCGCAGGTTGCGGCCTCGATGTACAGGCCGGAACCACCGCAGAGGATAGGGATGCCTCCTCTGTCAACGATGTCCTTGTATGCCTTTTCGAAGTCTCTCTGGTATTCGAAGATGTTGTATTTTGTGCCGGCATCAACGATGTCCATCAGATGGTATGGAATCTCCTCATATTCATTAAGGTCCTTTCCGGTTCCGATGTCCATTCCTCTGTACACCTGACGGGAGTCGGCGGAGATGATTTCCGCTCCGACAGCTCCAGCCGTCAGCATCTGGTTGATCTGGCGGGCGAGGTTGACTGCATAGCGTGTCTTTCCTGAGGCGGTCGGTCCCAGGACGCATATCAGATCTATTTCTCCAGCAAGGTATTTGTCAAGGATTTCCTTGACGTTGATTTCTTCGGCAGGAGGTAGCTCTGCCATAGGAGGAATCGGGGTGAAGGGTTTCTTTGCCATAGTGGTGCAAAGATAGTATTTTATGCAGTATTTGAGAAAAAGCGCTACATTTGCAGTCTTGTAAAAACAGAAAGAGTATGCCGAAAGCAAAGAGCAGTGTAGAGATAAAGAACAGAAGGGCTTCGTTTGACTATGAGTTCATCGAGACCTTTCAGGCGGGAATGGTGCTGACAGGCACAGAGATAAAGTCCATCAGGGCGGGCAAGGCTTCGCTGGTGGATGCATATTGCTATTTCAATAACAACGAGCTGTATGTCAAGAATATGCACGTTGCCGAGTATTGGTGGGGAAGCTGGGGAAAACACGACCCTCGCAGGGAGCGCAAGCTGCTTCTGACCCGCAAGGAACTTACCAAGCTGCAGCGAGCTGTGAAGGAAAAGGGATTGACCATCGTGGCAGTGAAGCTGTATATCGCCGACAACGGTTATGCGAAGTTGCTGATAGCATTGGCACGCGGTAAGAAAGAGTACGACAAGCGTGCATCCATCAAGGAGAAGGATCTCCGCCGCGAGATGGATAGGATGTAAGACAGCAAGCACGGTAGCAAAAAAGGCTGAAAACGCTCCTGACTATCCTCAAAAATTGGGGATCAGGAGCGTTTTCCGTTATTTTTGCTACCACCGGTTTTCAGAAACCAACCGTGGAGATGTCAAATTAGCCTTCGGGATAGAATTTCGAAGCGACCGGGAGGCCGGAAGGGATCACGAAGTGGTGATTCTCATCCTTCCAACGGTCCTCGTCCCATTCTGGCGAGATGTAGTCTCCCGAATGGTCTGCCAGGAAGGCAAGGTAGGTGATCGGGAATCCCTGGGCAAGATACTGAGACTCATAGAAAGTCTGCACCTCGAAAAGGGCATCGACTGCATCACGTCCGCTCACAGATGAAAGCTCGCTTGAGTAGAGAGACTCGCGGTCCTCACCATAGATGTCGGTACCGTATGCCAGGATCTTAAGATCGTTCTGGCGAGCCATAGCGATCGAATACTCGTGAAGGTAACGGCTGTCGGTCTTGAGATGTACGATACCGCCCTCCTTGAGGAAGTTGCGGTAGCGGTTCATAAACAGAGGCGCTGTAAGACGTTTCTTCTCACGGCCGATCTGCGGATCCGCGAAAGTGATCCAGATCTCGGACACCTCACCCTCAGCGAAGAGAGACTCGATGAACTCGATACGTGTACGGAGGAAACCGACATTCTTCAGAGCGTGCTCCTCAGCATACTTGGCACCCTTCCAAAGACGTGCACCCTTGATGTCCACACCAAGATAGTTGCACGAAGGATTCCTCTCTGCGAGATCGATGGTATAGTCACCCTTTCCGCAACCAAGCTCCAGGACGATAGGATTGTCGTTTCCGAAGAAATCCCTGCCCCAGTTGCCCTTGAGAGGATGGTCACAGTTCAGAACCTCTGAAGTCGCAGGCTGAATCAGACACTTGAATGTCTCGTTTTCCTTGAATTTGCGAAGTTTATCTTTTCCCATAATTACTCAGCTGATTTTTCTTTAGGCGCGCCCTGCTTCTTTCCACGTCCAGAGCCCTGGCCGCCGCTGCGTGGCTTGTTGCCCTGCTGGCCACCGCCTTTTCCACTCTTTTTCTTCTTCTTTTTCTTGCGTGCCTCATCGAAACGGTTGATCGCATCGTCACCTACCGCTGTAACGAACTCCGGTGCCACAGGCACGTCGTCGCTCTTGAGCGAAGCAGGCTTCTCGCCGTTGCGGTTCATCCTGATGATATCCCAGACATCCTCAGCATAAAGAGGATAGAGATTTGCGAGAGATGACGGGTCATAAGAGAAATACATAATCTCGCGGAGGATATCCGTCTTCATAAGATATGCAAGTCCGTCCTCGAACTCGAGAGGATTGTGAACCTTTGGAATGCGGCTCTGCGCATCCATATACACTGCAGTCTCATAGTTCAGACAGCACTTCAGCTTGCCGCACTGGCCTGCAAGCTTCTGCGGGTTGAGCGAAAGATCCTGACAACGCGCAGCAGAAGTCGTGATCGACTGGAAGGTGGAAATATAATTTGAACAGCAGAGTTCGCGTCCGCACACTCCAAGGCCTCCGATAAGTCCGGCCTCCTGGCGTGCGCCGATCTGCTTCATCTCAATCCTGATGCGGAACACCTCAGCAAACACCTTGATGAGCTGACGGAAGTCCACACGGCCATCCGCGATATAATAGAAGATAGCCTTTGTGCCGTCTCCCTGGAACTCAACATCGCCGATCTTCATCTCAAGTCCAAGCTCTGCAGCGATCTGACGTGAACGGATCATTGTCTCGTGCTCACGTGCAATCGCCTCCTGCCATTTCTCGATATCGAAAAGCTTGGCCTTTCTGTAGATCTTCTTGAACTCGAAAGTCTCAGGATTTATCCTCTTGCACTTCATCTGACGAGCCACGATAGGACCTTCGAGAGTGACGATGCCGAGGTCGTGACCGTTGGCAGCCTCCACTATCACAAGGTCTCCGGTCTTGATGCTCTGGCCAGAGGCATTGCGGTATATTCCCTTGCGGGTGTTCTTGAAGCGAACCTCAAAGTAATCCTTCATCTGTTCCTGGCTGATGCCTGAAAGCCAGTCATACACCTCCAGTTTACAGCATCCCTGACGGTAGTTGCACTCAACCTCGCCGTTTTCGCCACGCTCAACGACACAACCTCTGGAACAATCGTATTTCTTTGATTCCTTAGAATTCTCCATAACTATATATTCATAAACATCCTGTTGACAAGGTCGCAGAAAAGAATCTTCGAACTCACGTTTCTGTCAATCATCGAAACGACCTTCTCAATGTTTGCAATAGCCTTCACACAGAAGCCCTTAGGTATCCTCGCCGCCATCTCGGAGAAGAACTCTTCCTCCTCCTCAGCGATACCGGCGATCTGGGGCAGCTTCTGCTGAAGCATAAATATCTTTCTGATGCAGTCTCCTGCAAAGTTACAAAAAGCTTTCTGTTTTTCACGCGACTCCAGCGCAGCCATAACCTCACCGCACTCCAGCGCTCCTGTAAGGTCGCGCGAAACTACGGCACGAAGCAGGTCCGCGAAAAGATCGAAGAACACAGCGAGATCCTCATTGTCGCTCTGCGGCTTCATCGCATCGACACGCTGCTGCTCCTCCTTGGTCAGAGGAAGCACCCTGATGCTCTGGCAACGTGAAAATATGGTCTGCAGCACCTTCTCCGGACTATGGGTGATGAAAAGGAACAGCGTATTCACCGGCGGTTCCTCCACCATCTTCAGCAGTCTGTTGGCTGTCTCCTGGTTCATCTTCTCAGGAAGATAGAAGATCACAGCCTTGTATCCGTCCGACACCGAAGCAAGCGAAAGCTTGGTGATGATGGACTTGGCTTCAGCAACCGCTATGAGTCCATTCTTGCTCTCGATGCCTATGGCCTTCTGCAGATCGGCCTCCGTAAAATACGGATCGGCAATGGCAAGTTCCCTCCAATATTTGAGATATGATTCCGAAGTCGGCTTGTCGTCCGATGTCTTCGGTCCCTTGTTCACAGGGAAGACAAAATGCACATCCGGATGAATCAGTTTGGACATCTGTCTGCACGACGGACACTCTCCGCACGAGTCGCCATCGATGTGGTTGGTGCAGTTGAGATACTGCACATAGGCAAGGGCCAAAGCGAGCGCACCGCAACCCTCGTTTTCATAAAGAAGCATTGCGTGAGCCACCCTGCCGCTGTCTGCCATCGAGGCCAGCGCCTTCGCCACAGATCCGTTTCCTATTACCTCCGAAAATCTCATCTCTACTTATCTCTCACCGCCGTATAATGCGCCAGTTCCACAAGGAAAGACTTCTCCTGTGATTCAGGTAGCACAGCCAAAGCATCGACAGCCTTGGCAACATAATCCTCAAGCCTTGATACGGCATATTCAAGACCTGAATTCTCCTTCACGAAACGTACGATATCATCCCTATACTCAGGATGTCCTACGATATCCCTCACCATCTTGCGCACCTCGGCAGCCTTCTCCTCAGACACGTTAGTCAACGCACCGAGAAGAGGAATGGTGATCTTCTGCTCCAGGATATCGACGCCAAGAGGCTTGCCGACAGACTCTGTTCCCGCATAGTCAAGGATGTCGTCCTTGATCTGGAAAGCGATACCCAAAGCAACTGCATACTCTACCGCAGCCTTCACAACCTCCTCGGAAGCCTTTACAGACAGGGCAGCAGAAAGGCAGGTCGCCTCGAAAAGCGAAGCTGTCTTGCTGTAGATTATCCTCAGATAATCATCTTCCACAGTGTCTCCGTGCTGAGCCTTCTGAAGCTGAAGGAGTTCACCCTCAGCGAGATCGCTCAAGGTCTTCGAGAATATCCTTGTCACCTTCGAATCCATATCGGAGTCTCCTCCGAGGATCAGGCGCATAGCCTTCACCAGCCAATAGTCTCCGACGAGCACCGACACGGCCGGACCCATAAGAGACATAATCGTAGGGGCTCCCCTACGCTGGTCACTGTCGTCGGCCACATCGTCGTGGAGAAGCGTAGCATTGTGGAGAAGTTCCGAAGCGGCAGCGTAGCGCACGGTCGCCTCTGTGACCTTGCCGTCAGCCGCGCAGGCACGCGCAAAGATCAGCGCAAGCAGCGGTCTGAGCTGCTTGCCCGAATGCGCAAGTATAGAGTTGTTGGTGGAGTTCAACAGACTGATGTCGCTATGAAGCACATCGTTGATGCACTCCTGAACGGCAGTCCAGTCCGAACCCAGATATTCCTTGATTTCCTTGATGTCCATATCAGTTCTGAAGCATTTCCAGCAGTTCCTCCGGCGTAGCCGCAAACTTTACGGCATCCATTGTCTCCTGCGTCATCATACCAGTGCGCACATAGTGCTGGAGCAACTGTCTTAGCGGTTCATAGAATCCCTCGTAGTCAAGCACATAGATTCTTCCGTCATACTGCTTGAGGTGAAGAAGGGCGAAGGTCTCGATGACCTCGTCCAACGTACCGATGCCGCCGGGAAGCGCCACCACGCCAAAAGTATCCTTTCTGAGGAAAGTCTTGCGCTCAGCCATCGTATCTGTCCAGATCACCTCGCTGAGATCCGGATATACATACTGCTCCATAAAGCGTGGAATCACACCGAGGTGATAGCCTCCGCATCTGTAGAGTTCGTCGGAAATCTCACCCATAGTGCCCTTGATGGTACCACCTGTGACAATACCGAATCCCTTTTCAGAAGCACCTCTGACAAAGTCACGGGCGATCTTGTTATAAACAGGATCGATTGCGAAACTTGCCGAGCAGAAAACCGCTATCTTCTTCATATCAATTCAGTTTTAGAAAAGGAATGCAAGAGAAAGAGTCACGCCGCCGAAGTTCTTGCCTGTCTTGACAGAATCGGTGGCAGTGTTCCATATCTCGTTCCAGTCTGCAGTTCCGCCATCAGCGTTGAAAAGATCCCCGAAGTTCCAGTTATAACGGCAAACAAGCTGGAGTTTCCAGATTTCGATGCCGCCGCCGAGTCCGAGTCCGTACTCGAGACGGTTCACACCCTCCCACTTGTTCTGCACCTTGCTCATAAATTCTCCCTGAAGCTTCACACCGGAAGCCTCATTGTTGAGGGCATAGCCCACAAACGGAGTAACATCTACAAACGGACGGAACATAAGAAGATCCGGTCCCCACTGAAGAGAGACAGGCACCTCGACATATCCCATCTTGTAGTCGAAAGTGGTGACGTCCGCAATCGCACCCTCCACAAGAGAGCTCTTCATATGATAGAGCACTGAAGGCTGCACTGCAAAGCCGAGCGGAAGGCGGAACTTGTATGAGACGCCGGCGTGAAAACCGGTCGCCATATCGGTACTCACCTCCCTGATGCTTGTAAAGCTTGCACCGGCTACAACACCGAAGTCACCGGCCTTGAGGGTATATGAACCCCAAAAAGTCATCACGCAGAGCGCGATGACTGTAATCAATCTTTTCATATCCGAAAATTAGAGAATTGCCTGAATCTTAGCAGCGAAAACCTCCTTGGTAGCTGCGCCGACGTGTCTGTCAACAAGCTCTCCGTTCTTGAAGAAAAGCACTGTAGGGATGCTTCTGATGCCGTACTCCATTGGAACATCGTCGCACTCGTCTACGTTGCATTTGCAAACGACTGCCTTACCCTCGTACTCAGTTGCAAGCTCGTCGATGATAGGAGCGATAGCCTTGCAAGGGCCGCACCAAGTTGCCCAGAAGTCAACGACTACAGGCATACCGCTATTGATGATCTCTGCGAAATTCGCATCTGTTACTACTTTTGCCATAATGTTTTGTGTTATTTATTAATACTCGCCAGCGAACTCATCCGCCGACACGTTCTTGTTTTTCTTTTCCTTTTTGTTCTTGTTCTTTCCGAACATCAAAGCTACCGAAACGGACACGCCGTCCGGCTGGCTGAGGGTGATGCCCTCCTTGATTGATTCCTTCGCGAAAGATGCCAGGTTCCAGCTGTACTGACCTGTGACCTGGAGGAGCCAGAGCTGTACACCCACGCCAAGTCCGGCGCCATAAGACAGTTCGTTTCCGATCTCCTTCATATTCAGCTTCTCATTGCCTTTCATCGCTGTCAGACTGTAACCGACGAACGGAGATGCCTGAGCAAAGACTCTTACATTCTTGTTTGCAAATCTCGGTCCCCACTGAACGTTTACAGGGAGTTTGACAGAGCCTACCTTCAAGGCCTCCATATCTCCCTCTACGGCCTGAGAGCCTACGCTGTAGACGAGGTCAGGCTGGATTGCGAACCACAATGGAAGATTCCACTGCCAGGTGATGCCGAGTTCATAGCCCATAGGAGCAGCACCCTTGATGTTCTGATCTGGAAAACCTGCGCTGCCCTTGATTCCGAAGCGTCCTGCATCAGCGTCGGCAGCAAAGAACGCTGCAATGACTGCAGCCACACACAATGCAATAAGTCTTTTCATAGCTGAAAAAAATAAATTCGACCGACAAATATATAAAAAATGCCGGTCGAATACAAAATCCTAACTTATTAA
>JAFYXE010000079.1 GCA_017546275.1 Bacteroidales bacterium
CTTCGCGCACAGTGTAGTGAGATTCTAATCCAGATATCGTATAACTTCGTTGATGGAGAGTCCTGAGATACGGGCCAATTGCTTGGATGAGGCACTGAACCTGCTCTTCAGATCTTTGAGAATATTCTTCTTAAGGAAGTCATCAAGTTCGTCAATAGAATCCACATCAAATTTCTTTTCCAAAAGTTCTCTCATTGCTATGTTCAAGGTTGAATCATTAAAGGTGATATTTTCACTGATACCCTTTCGAATCGAGAGAGACGAACTCAGAAAGAACTCGAACGTACGGCTAGACTTGAAAAGCCTCTCAACTGCAATCGAGTTAACATAAGACTGGGGTGTAACATAACCTTTGGAATTTACGCGGCAGGTTGCTGGAAGTCTACTATACGAATGTAGTACTCTTCTCTGCTCTCTGACGCTGAATTCGCTAATAGGCACAGTGTCAGATCGGGAATCCATCAAATTAAAATAGCAACGTGCACTGCTCCACTCATATCCTTGTGGAACGCAGTTGATGCCAGCCTTGACCGGATTGTTCAGTATATATGCAATCAATCTCTTTATATTATCTATACTGGGGTCTACGAGATCTATGGAAGTCTTCAGATGTCTCAACGCTTTAGCTTCATTATAGCGTGACCTCAAATATCTTGAGAGCAGATTTTTGTATAGTGAAATAAACTTCTCCGCCTGATCCTGATGTGCACGAATTACAAAATGAACGTGATTCGACATAAGAACAAATGCCCAGATTTCAATCGAAACTCCGAAGAAGGCCACTGCTATCAAGTTCATCGCTGCCACAAAGTCATCATCATCCCTGAAAAGTTGTCGATCTTCAAGTCCCTTAGTATATATGTGATAGTAGTTCATATGCTTTTTGCACAAAGGTCGGTGTACTTATCCACGTAACAAAAAAGTACGCGGATAAAGTTACAAATCAGCTCGGGACAGGTGCAGGAAGGCTATTTTGAGGGAGAAATTTGTTTGATTTTTATAAAAAAACGAACAAATTTCAACTTATAGTTCATCTAGTGTGCGTGAAGTGACAAAATTTCGTCACTTCACGCACAAGATCTTTTTACAACTTCCGGTTACACAACACGTTACACAAAACATCCGTGCGCGAAATGACGACAAAACGTCACTTCGCGCTTACCGTTTAGGGAATCCGGTGGTGATGGCGAGGATTTCGGAGCCGTATTTCTTGAGGCTGGTTTCGCCGAAGCCTTTGATGGAGAGGAGTTCCCTTTCGGTGTGCGGGATGAGCGAGGCGATGGCCATAAGGGTGCTCTGGTGCATAATGGTGTAGGCCGGAACGTTGTCCTTCTTGAAACGTTCAAGGCGCCACTGCTGAAGTTTTTCGCGGAGTTCCTCATTGACGGTCATCGAGACATCGGCTATCTTGTGGGACTCTTTGACAATACGTCCCTTGCCAGAACCAACTGTACGGTACTTAGTCGTACCATTGGATGTACGGTCCTCAAGAAGAGACTCGGTACGGATACGTCCATAAGCCTCCAAAGTGAAACGGCCCTCCGGAATCAGGGCAAGAGCGCGACACTTTATATCCAGAACTGTGAGAAGTTCGTCCGAAGCCTCCTTGCTCTGCGCACGGACCTCCTTATTGTCGATTTCCAGAGAACTGCACTTTCTGCAATGCTCCCTCACCTCCTCCAATACCGGCAGGAAGTAGCCTGCAGCCTTCGCAAGTCTCTCGTTCAGATATGTATCGTCTGCCATTCGCGCACGCTGGATATTCCTGAGCTGCTTTTCAAACTTCTCAGCCACATCGCGAGCATCTGCCAACTTCTGGACATTAGTCATAAGACCAAGATATTCAGACTCATACACCTTCTCGACAGTTCCTGCCCAAGACTTTCTGAAACGCGCCAAAAGACGCACAGCAGATTCCAGTTCAAACAGTTCAGAAAGGCTGTCATAGAAATAGTTACGTTCCTCCTCGGCGAGCTGCCCCTCTACGGTCGAAGCTGGCGGGATAGATGCATTGAACGCCGAGACGTGCATATCCGAGCATATGCCGGAAAGCCTTACCGGAGAATCGAGCGATATTCCCTCGAGAGAACGGCAACGCGACAATGCGACATAGACCTGACCGAATGCGAACGCAGCAGAAGCATCGATTATGACACGGTCGAATGTAAGTCCCTGGCTCTTGTGAATGGTTATCGCCCACGCCACGCGTAACGGCAGCTGAGTGAACTTGCCTACCACAGTCGGCATAATCTCGCCGTCATCATTGAGGCCATACTGGATATTCTCCCAATCCACCGGACTTACAGAAACAGGAAGACCGCCGTCTGCACATTCCACCTCCACTACCCCATTAGGTCTGATGGCAGTGATCTTTCCAAGTCTTCCGTTGTAATACTGTCCATCGGAATCGTTCCTGATGAACATCACCTGTGCGCCTTCCTTTAGCGACAGCGAAGCATCCGTAGGATAGATATTCTCCGGGAAATCTCCGTCAATGATTGCCTCGAAATGGCGGTACTCGCCAGGCAGAGCCTCAAGTTTTCGGTAGTTGACACCGTCGGCCTGAGCATTATGCGTAGTCAGACGGATTACCTCGTCATCATCCTCATATGCATTCAGACGGGAATTGAGAGTATTCAGAACGTTCTGGTTCACACGGTTCTCGCGGACAGCATTCAGAAGTTCCAGAAATTCAGAATCCTTCTGGCGATAGACCTTCTGCAGTTCCACAGTAACATAGCTGAGTTTCTGCAAAGCCTTGGAATAGAAGAAGTAAGGCGAAGGATATACCTTCTCCATATATGGGCGTTCATTCTCCTTCACGACAGGAGAGAGCTGCTGAGCATCTCCGATCATCAGCAACTGGACACCTCCGAACGGAAGGTCATTGCGACGGTAGCGTCTGAGTGTTGCGTCAACTGCATCCAGCAGATCCGCCCTGACCATAGATATCTCGTCTATGATCAGCAGATCGAGTGTACGGATGATCTTCTGACGTTCCTTGCGAAGACTCCTGTAACGGTCCGGCATCTGATACTCCGTAACGAGTTCCGGAACATCAGGCAGATATGGACACAAAGGGAGCTGGAAAAACGAATGGATGGTACTTCCTCCCGCATTGATTGCCGCCACTCCGGTAGGCGCCAGAATGACAAAACGCTTGAGGGTGGATTCGGCAATATATTTCAGGAAAGTGGTCTTTCCCGTACCGGCCTTACCGGTAAGAAAGATCGAGCGCCCTGTAAAATTCACATAGCGCGCGACCATTTCAAATATATTATCCTTCTCTATCTCCATACATCGAACTATCCTTCTACATCTGTATCACTACCCTTAGCGTATTTTCTATAGGCCTTTAAGGTATTTGAGCCAGAATGCGTGGTTGGCATTGAGGAAGTGTGCTCCCTGGTAGCCTGAATAGCCGTGCATTCCGTCAGGATAGATCATAAAGTCGAACTTCTTGCCCTCACGGTGAAGGACATCAAGAAGCTGAAGAGTGTTCTGATGGTGAACATTATCGTCGCCGGTGCCGTGGGTCAGCTTGAGCATCACAGACTCATCTGTAGTGTAATCAGTAGGATAGCCGCTGACATAGTTCAGTACCTTAGATACAGCATATCCCTCAGGATTGTTCTGTGGTGTATCCATATAACGCTCAGTGTAATGTGAGTCATAAAGAGCCCAGTCATACACTCCACCTCCGGCAATTCCGTAGTGGAACTTGTCAGGTGCCTGCATAAGAAGCATCGAAGTCATTGTGCCTCCGAACGAGAAGCCCTCGACACCGATCCTATCGCCGTCAACATATGGAAGAGCCTGGAGCCACTCAGCCCAAGCGCAGAAGTCCTTCACCTCCCATACGGTAAGCTGACGGTAGATCATATCAAGACCTTCACGTCCGTTGTGGCCTGCCGCACGGGGATCCACAGTAATCTGGATGATACCGTTCTTTGAATACCACTGGTTCGATGGATTCGGAGTCACCCAACGGTCACGTACCATCGGTGTATTCGGACCTCCGTAGATATCAACGTGTACAGGATATTTCTTTGAAGCATCGAAGTCCTTAGGATATACGATCATTGCAGGAAGAGTGAATCCGTCCTCGGTAGTCATATATACAAGCTCACCAAGAGCATACTTTGACGCATCGTAATCAGGTCCCTGCATATCTGCAACCAAAGTCTGCTTCTTAGAAGCGACATTGTACACAGCAACCTTTGTAGGAGTCTTGGTGTTCGAATATGATGCTACGAAATACTTTCCGTCAGGCGAGAATGAGATGCCGGTAGCATTGAATGCCGGATCAGTGAGAGGTGTGATAACTCCCTTCTTGTCCACCTTGTAGAGCGCCTGCTTTGCAACAGCATCACGCTTTGCAGTGTAATAAACGTCACCCTTCTTCTCATCCACACGCACGATGTCCACATTCCAGTTAGGACCGTCAGTGAGACGGCGGAATGTCTTTCCGTCATATGAAAGGAAGTAGATCTGCTGCCAGCCTGTCTCGAACTCACGGGCCATATAAAGACCGTTGTCGGTGAACACGACGCCCTCGAACCAGTTGAGCCAAGTCTTGTAGGTCTCATTGTACACGTGACGCTTTGTGCCGTCAACCGGATTTACAGCATAAAGGTCGATGGTATTCTGAAGACGTGGCATACGTGCAATGAAGAACTCCTGTGAATCCGGTCCCCAGAAAGGAATGCCGAAATACTGGTCCAAAGTCGGATCGAAATCCGCCCATACGATAGGGAGTTCCAAAGTCGCACAGCGCATAGGACAGCTGAGACACTCGCTTGAAAGGTCAACGATTCCGATACGCACCTCTGGGTTTGTCTGGCCTGCCTTCGGATAGCGTGTCTCGCTGAGCGAACCGCCGAGGGCGAGGTCGGTAACGCGAGGGCTCTGCGACTGTGAAGCCGCAGCTGCAGGGTTGGCAAATGCCGAATAGATAGGGAACATCGGCACCTGGCTGTTGTCGAAGCGGTAGAATCCGATCTTCTTGCTGTCAGGTGACCACCAGAATGCCCTGTACTTCGAAGGGCGGCCGAAGATCTCCTCGAAATATACCCACGATGCATATCCGTTCAGGATCACATCAGAGCCGTCATTTGTAAGACGTGTCTCCGCTCCGCTGGCAATGTCTACGACATAGAGGTCGTTGTCACGGGTGAATGCCAGTTTGGTAGAATCCGGTGAATATGTCAGATTCACTGCACCAGCCGGTTCAATCGGAAAGGCAGAATACTTTGCCGGAGCCTGGACACCGTCACGACGCTTGCCGGTCTTTGCATTTACCGCAAACGCACCCTCATCAGCAAAACTTCCGTCATAGCTGAAGATAGCCTCCTGGCTGTCGAGCCATTTCCACGCACGTGGAACCGGATTGAACTCCTGTGCCGCCGCCACTACACCAGCAACCGCAAACACCAATGATAAAATCAACTTTCTATTCATAATATTCTATGTTAATCACTGTATAAATAACTCATCCTTGAAATTGACCAGATAAACCTTTTCGGTGGCACGTGTGATCGCCGTGTACAGCCACTTCAGATCATCCACCGTCAGTTCCTCCTGCCAGAACGGATTGTCAATGAACACGCATCTCCACTGACCTCCCTGCGACTTGTGACAAGTGATAGCATTCGCATACTTCAACTGCAACGCATTATAATACTTGTCCTCCCTCACAGCCTCATACCTCTTCTTCTTGGTCGTGATATGCGCATAATCCTCATTCACACCCTGATACAGCATATTCGACTGCTCATATGTCAACGAAGCACTTTCCGACTCCAGAGTATCCAGAATCACCTTTGCCACAATCTCCTGATCATCATAATCCGGGAACGAGATTCGCGCCTCCGCGAAATGCAATCCGTACCTCTCCTCGAACTTAGATATCTTCTGCAGCTTAGCTATATCTCCATTAGCTATATAGTCCAGTCCCTCGATGCCCTCCAGGAACTGATAGCAGTTCTTTACAATCATAAGTTTGTCGTCACGCACCAGACGTTCCTCCTTGAACTGCACTGTCGATCTGATACCCAGATTGTACTTGATAGCTCTCTTGTTCGAACGGCAGAGAATGATAGTCTCATCCTCATCATAGTGACCATATGCGTCCGAAATCTTCTCTATCAGATCACCTCCCGATATCCTCTCGATATCAGCGAACTGCTCCACCTCCAGCCCCAGATCACATATGTCCATAATCCCAGGACCATACTCCAGCTCCGATATCATCTGACGGATCAAAGTCGCATTATACAGAATACCCGACTCGCTCTGCTGACGCACAACAGTGGAAAGTTCCGCGAAAACGGTTCCGCCCATCATAGCCATATAATCGTGAAGCAGCGCCGGGCTGGCATCCAGACCCACCGGAGGCAGCTGCGCAGAGTCACCGATCAGGATCATCTTGCATCCAGCACCGGAACGCACAAAAGAAATGAGGTCCTCAAGCAGATTGCCCGAACCGAAGGACGAAGTAGACTGCTGCTGGCCGGCATCGATACCTATCAGCGACACCTCATCCACGACAAAGAGAGTATCCTTGTCCTTGTTCGGAGCCAGACTGAACTGACCGAAGCCGTCGCCTCCGACCGACTTCTGCCTATAGATATGCTTATGGATTGTGTAAGCAGGCTGACCCGCATAAGAAGACAGGACCTTTGCAGACCTTCCCGTTGGAGCAAGCAGCACACATTTGGTCTGATACTCCTTCAGGACAGATATCACAGCCGAAATCGAAGTCGTCTTGCCGGTACCCGCATATCCATTCACAACCAGAATGTCGTCGTCATCCGTACTGACGAAATCCGCCACCTTGCGCAACAGACTGTCCTGGCACTCGGTAGGTTCAAACTTCAGACGGGAAACAAAAGAAGAATAAAGAAAGTCACTTCTGCCCATCCTTACCTCCTCTTGTTAAACAACATTGAAATCACGATGAGCACAGGGAAGATCTCCACACGGCCAAGGAACATATCGAATGCGTACACGAACTTGGCAACAGCCGGCTGAGCCGCATAATTATCCATACATCCCACTTCTCCAAGTCCAGGGCCTACAGATCCTACTGATGCAATGACACCGGAAACAGCTTCGGTAGCCTCGGCTCCGGTGAGCATCACAATGATCATAGATATGAAGATGACGAAGACATAGGTAACTATGTACATCATCACAGAATGAACAGAACTGTCTGAAAGATGATGACCGCTCATCCTCACCTGGGTAACAGCTGTAGGATGAAGTCTCTTTCTGATCTCGTTTCCTATCGCCTTGAACGCAATCAGGACACGGTCCACCTTGATACCTCCGGTAGTCGAACCCGAGCAGCCGCACTGGAACGAAACGAAGATCAGCACGACACCTGCCATCCAAGGCCAGGTAGAGTTGTCACAGATACCGAAGCCGGCTGTGGACATATAACTGACCACTGTGAAGGTGGAATCCATAAACGCCCTGCCGAACGAATCATAGCCTCCCTGAGTGAGAAGCGAGAACATTATGATGATAGAGCAGACTGCGATCGAACCGAAATAATATGCGACCACTGTATTCTTCATCGGCTTGAATGAGCGGGTGATAAAGGTCGCATATATGAGTCCGAAATGCATAGCGCACACGGCCATAAAGAAGATCACTATGGCATTGATCAGGTCGGACTGGAAATATCCGATAGAAAGGTTCTTGGTACTGAATCCTCCGGTCGCCGCAATACTGAACGAATGGTTCAATGCGTCGAAGAAGGACATTCCCGCAGCCCAAAGTGAAAGGCAGGATGTGATTGTGAAGCCAAGATAGACTCCTGTAATGATGAAGACTGTCTTGCTTGACTTGTATCTGTAACCCTCTTTCGAGAGTGAAGACATCTCCATATTGGTAAGTTTCAGACGGTATGGACTCGCCTGAGGCATAACCAGAAGAAGGAATACGACTACTCCGAGACCTCCGATATAGTGGGTCGATGACCTCCAGAAAAGCAGACTTCTCGGAAGCGCCTCAATGTCGTTAAGTATGGTCGCTCCGGTAGTGGTGTATCCGGAAACACTTTCAAACCAAGCATTGATAAGAGTGAACTCCCCTCCCCAAAGGACGTACGGGAGCATACCGAATATGAACGAAAGAAGCCAGGACAGAACGATGGTAAGGAATCCGTCGTTAAGGCTCATAGCCTGTGCGCTCCTCACAAAAATGAAAGGGAAAGATCCTACGATGAGAGTAATGATGAAGCTGATGAGCAAAGGTGTGAACGCGGAGTCCATCCCGTCGATGAGGGACACCACAATCGACAGGAACATAAACAAGGCGCTGACCAGCAGAGCCTTGCCCACATTCAAAGATATCGCCTTTACATTCATCCTACTCCTGATCCTTTTCGCGTTCTTCTCTCAACGCCTTTACGCGTCTCTTAAGTTCCACATTCTCCTCGATAAGTTCGCTCAGACCTGCATTGATGTTCGCAAGCTGATCGTCACCGTCAAAGTTATAGTTGAACCTGCGACCTGAAGCCCTGTAGTCGTCGATGCCGTCAGACATCTTGTACAGCGGTTTCACATAGTTGGCCATAATGAAATAAAGCAGAAGGAAAACCAGAAGGATTCCTGCCGATACAGATACGACTCCCGGAATGATACTTCTGTAGAATCCCGCATCGAAATCCGAAGAGTTGGTCTGAAGGGTCGTATGGATAGCCTCATTAAGGACATTCACATCGTCGCGGAACTTGTTGTATCGTGGCTGAAGCGTACCGAAGAACCATTCTCCGGTGTTGATGGTATCCGCAAGGAAGACCTCATCGAACTTCAGCGAAGTATTCATAAAATCGTTGAAGGACACCTCCAGAGAATCCACGATAGGAAGTGCAGACGGCAACTTGATCGAATTTCTCAACGAATCCGACTGTGCCCTGAAATAATCAGGGTCAAACTCAGGCATAAGTGATATGTCGTTGGTCACCACAACAGCCAGCATCTGCTGGTCGTATTCCTGGGTGATGTCGGAAAGTTTCTGTGAGAGGTTGATGCTCTTGATGTCCGAAGCGATGAGCTCCGACACATAATCGCTCATTCTGCGATATTCCAGAATGGATATCACACCTGAAAGGAGCAGGATCGCCGCAATGGAACCCAATGCTCGCACAAGCCTCACCTTCATCGAAGGTCTCGCTTCACTCCTGCGTCTGAATATATTGATCGCCATAATACAACTGTTTTGACTCAACTTGCAAATATAATAAAGAATTTGTTAACTTTGAGGTAATAACACACCCACAGATGAAGACAAAAAGCATCCTCATATCGGCTCTCGCCATTTTCGCGATTTCCTGCAATCAGACAGAGACTTTTTCCGTTCCGACCGACCCTGAAAACACACTCTGGTACGACAGTCCGGCTGAGTACTGGGAGGAGACCTTGCCTGTAGGCAACGGCAGGTTGGGAATGATGCCGTACAGTGGCATTGAACAGGACCACGTGCTGCTGAACGAGATCTCTATGTGGAGCGGATCGGAGGCGGATTACGCCAACCCTGACGCAGCGGAAAGCCTGAAGGAAATCAGGGAACTGCTGATGCAGGGCCGCAACGCAGAGGCGCAGGAGATAATGTACCGCAGGTTCGTGCCGAAGAAGCCTACAGGCGGCGGCACATACGGAAGCTACGAGGTGCTGGGCCAGCTGGTCATCGATTACTCCTATGACAGCGAAGAGGAAGCGGATGCATATACACGCGGACTTGACCTCAAGGAGAGCACGATCTGGACCGATTTCATCAAAGGAAACACAAGATACACAAGACGTTACTACGCATCCCGAGAGGATGACGTGATGGTGATCGAGGTCAGCGGATCGGAGGATGAGGCTGTCGGGCTGACTGTCCGCCAGGACAGGGCCGGCAGATGCAGCCTTGAGCTGACCGAAGACGGACTTCTGAAGATGAGCGGCACACTGAACAGCGGTGCGGAAGGGGTGGAAGGAGTCAGATACTCTGCCTATACAAGAGTAATCACATCTGGATCAGAAGCGCAGACTGAATATGACTATGAAGACATCGCCATCAAGGTAAATGGTGCCGACAAAGTATGGATCATCACATCTGCCGAGACCAGCTATCTCGGAGGTGAAGACTATGACAGCAATGCAAAGGAGACAGTAGCCGGCGTAAAGCATAACAAACTGCACAAAAAGGCCGTGAAGGCCTTCAGGGAACTTTACGACAGAGCCTACGTGAGCATTGCTTCTGAATCCGGCACGGAAAGTCTTCCGACAAATGAAAGACTTGTCTCATACGCAGAGGGTGCGAAGGACAATGCCCTCGCTGCACTGTACTACAATTTCGGAAGATATCTCCTCATAAGCAGCACCCGCGAAGGCAGCCTTCCTCCTAACCTCCAGGGTCTTTGGGCAAACACATTCAACACCCCTTGGAACGGAGACTACCACACCAATATCAATGTCCAGATGAACCACTGGATCGCCGAACAGGGCAATCTCAGCGAGCTCCATCTTCCGCTCACAGAGCTGGTACTCAGGCTGATACCTAGTGGAGAAAAATCTGCAAAAGACTTCTATGGTCCAGAGGCGGAAGGCTGGGTTCAGCATATGATGACCAACATCTGGAACTATACCGCTCCGGGCGAGCACCCGTCTTGGGGCGCCACTAACACAGGTGGAGCCTGGCTTTGTGCACACCTCTGGGAGCATTGGCTGTACTCTGGCGATATGGAGTATCTTGAAAGAGTATATCCTGCATTGGAAGGCGCTGCCAAGTTCTTCGCCTCTACGATGATTGAAGAACCGGTGAACGGATATATGGTGACAGGACCGACATCCTCACCTGAAAACGAGTTCTACAGCGACGGCAAACGTGCCAGCATCTGCTTAGGTCCGACAATGGACAATCAGCTCGTCAGAGAACTCTTCGAGAACACACTTGCAGCCGGCGCGATTCTGAAGGCAGAAGGCCTTGCAGAGCCGTCAGAGGAACTGCAGGCTAAAATGCAGACTATAATCGAGAAACTTCCTCCTCACAGAATCAGCGACGAGGGCTATCTTATGGAGTGGATGGAAGACTATGAAGAAGTGGATGTGCAGCACAGACACGTATCACATCTCTACGGTCTGCATCCGGGCAATCAGATCAGCCCGTCAAAGACTCCGGAACTTGCTGAAGCTGCGCGCGTCACCCTTAACAGACGCGGCGACGAGGCTACAGGCTGGAGCCGCGCGTGGAAGATGAACTTCTGGGCACGACTCAGAGACGGAGACAGAGCGCTGAAACTGTTCAGAAGCCTTCTGCACCCTTCTCCTGCAGGATGGGGTGTCAGCGGAACTTACCCTAACCTCTTCTGCTCACATCCTCCGTTCCAGATCGACGGAAACTTCGGAGGTGCAGCCGGAGTAGGCGAAATGCTCATTCAGAGCCAGGATGGCAACATCACTCTCCTCCCTGCCCTTCCTAGCGAATGGAAAGACGGAGAACTGAAGGGATTCCGCACAAGAGGCGGCGCCACCATCGATATGGTATGGAAAGACGGAAAACCTGTAAGCGTCACACTTACAGGTGGTTGGAAAGACAGCGAGACCATAGTTTCCCCTTACGGAGAAATTACAGTCAACACAGTTCCCGGAAAGAAATACAGTTGGAAATTCCCTGTTAAAGAGTAAACATCTGTGACGGGTACTGACGCGGGAGACATCTCAACGCTACAGTGCCCTTCTCTACACCAATCTCACTCAGGGCCTCTGCCGAACATCTGTAGGCAAGGTCGTGAGTGTTGTTGTTTTCACTGAGGTGGCAAAGGAAGATGTTCTTGAGTCCAGGATGCCAGAAACGCTTGATCGCGCTCGCACACTCGTCATTGCTGAGGTGGCCGCAGCCCTGCACTATTCTCATCTTGAGTTCGTATGTATATGGACCGCCCATAAGCATATCCATATCGTAGTTTGACTCCACTACGACTGTATCAGCCTGACGCGCAAACTCTACAGCCTCATCGGTCATTCGTCCGATGTCAGTCATAATCACGAACTTATGTCCCTCCACTTCAATTGCATAACCCACTGTCTGAGTAGCATCGTGAGGCACGACGAAGAAACGCACCTTCATACCTGCGACATCCTGCCATACGCCCTCTTCCAGCACCTTCCTGCAGCTTCCGATGGTCGGAGCAGTGAATGTGTGGCGGGCGAGCGCCTGATGGATGGCCGGTGAAGAATATACAGGCTTGCTGAGGCGCTTGCAGAACGATCCGAGATGACGGATGTGGTCAAGATGGTCGTGTGTGACAAGCACAGCTGCAAATGAATCCATATCGAGGTTATACTCCTGGAACACCTTCTTGAGGCGTCTCAGGCTTACACCTGCATCGATAAGGATACCGCCAGCCTCGGTTCCGAGGTAGTAGCAGTTGCCGCAGCTGCCGCTGGAAAGGCTCATAAACTTTACCATCAGCGACCTTCCTCCATATTCAAAGTGTCATCAAGAAGTTTTGCAAGGTCGGTTCCTGGTTCGTAATAGATTGAAGGAAGACCGGCAGCGATGGCTCCGTCGACATTCTTCTGTGAATCGTCGATGAAGAGCATCTCCTCTGACGGAAGTCCGATTTCATTGATTACAGCCTTGTAGAATGCCTCTGACGGCTTGAGTGCCTTCATCTCGAAAGAGAAGAAGCACTTCTCGAACACCTCTTCAAGCGGTGCGCCCACTTCCTCGAACATCTTGCGCGAGAAAGGAAGGCAGATCGGGTTATTGTTGCTGAGCATATACAGAGTATACTTCTCAGAAAGCTTCTTGAGCATCTCGGCCTTGTAAGGCTCGATGCCTACAAGGATATGCGACATAGCCTCGTCCACTTCTTCAGGAGTCGCACCGGGGCGCGAACCTGCGAGTACGATGGCGCGGAAGTCCTCGGCAGAGAGCGTACCCTCCTCGAGATCTCCGTAGATGCCCTTCTGGTGGCAGGCATCGATGATGTTGTCAATTTCAGTGTAGCCTAAAGAAGCCTTGAATACCGCCTTGCAGTCCTCGATATCGAGATCCACAAGGACTCCTCCCATATCAAAAATTAAAGCCTTAATCATTTTTGTCTTCACAATATTTCTTGATGACGCCATACGCATCCTGCACACCGAGTTCACCTGCACGAGACAGGTCGATGCATCCTTTCTCCTTGTCCTTGAGATAGATAAGCACAAGTCCACGGTTGAAGTACGCATCACCCATATGTGGATATATGCTTATGGCCTTCGTATAGTTATCAATTGAATTTATATGTTCTGCAGACAGGCAGTAAAGGTTTCCGAGGTTGAAGTAGACATACGGCAGATCCGGAACGATTTCAGCTGCCTTCTTCATATCCTCTATCGCGTCAGTATAGTCGTACTGGCGGTTTACCTGATCCTTTACTCTTGCCCTTGTATTTCCGGTATCATCCATCGAAAGCACCTGTACATTGCTTTCGATCGAAGAAATGAATTCGATCATCTCGGCGCGGAGCACACCTCTGTTGATGTAGTAGAATGCGCTGTAAAGTTCCTCTATTCCCTCAACCTCCTCGGCAGCATCGATGGCCTTGCCGTAATAGTTGAGAGCAGAGTTGAACTGCTTCTGGTTGGACTCATACATCGCTCTTACAAAGAGGTCTGTTGCAGAGCTTCCGGACCACGCTGCAGTCTCAGCCTGTGCCAACGCCTTTGGATCGAGGCTTACATTCTCATTTCTCACATCGGCACCCACAGGAAGTGTCGCCTTGAGCCTTGAAATCAGAGGGTTCTCATAGCCTTGTGCAAGAGCATAGCTTGTGTTGTCCTTCACACCGGTCAGGACAAATCTGTACAGCGGTCTCAGGCGCACGTCGATGTCCCTGTTCTGAAGAAGTTCATCATTGAAGTCCTTCTTCGCGAAATCGGCATCCAGAGTAAGCAGTGTGCTGTATTTCTTTGTTGTATCCGCAAACGAACCGGCATCTGTGATGTTCTTCGCCCTGTACTCACGCACCTTCTGCTGAGCGGTATCATAGTCCTTCTTGGCAGACTTGCGGTCGCCGAGCAGTCCCTTCACATAGGAACGGTTCATATATGCCTTCGCGAAATCAGGATAGAGTTCGATAGCCTTGTCGTAGTCCTCGAGGGCATTGCGGTACTGTCCCAGTTCGATGAAGATCGATGCACGGTTGAAATATGCAAGCACATTCTCAGGATTGATGTTCAGCACCCTGTCCATATCATCCAAGGCATCCTCATATGCACCCAGCTGCGCATTGATGAGGCCTCTATTATAGAGCGTCAAAGCATTGCCAGGCTCATCCTCCAGGACCTCATTCAGGTCATCCATAGCCTCCTGATACTTCTCCTGCTCATAATACATAATCGCTCGGTTGAAGTATGCGAAGGTGTTGGTGGTATCCAGTTCGATTGCCCTGTCCATATCAGCTACAGCATTTGCGTAGTCCTTCCGGGAGGCATAGAGTCTTCCCCTGCGGACATATCCTTCCGGATCGAAGCGGTCAAGTTTGATGGCCTTGTTGTAGTCGTTCACAGCCTTGAGAGTATCACCGAGGAAGAGATAGCTGGCACCTCTGTTCAGATATGCAGAAGGGTCTTTCGGTTCCTTCCTGATGTAGAGGTCGAAATCACCGACCGCCTTTTCGAACTGCTGCGAAAGGAAATATGTCACGCCACGGCTGAAATACAGTCCCACATAGCCTGGCCTGAGTTCTATGGCCTTCTGAAGGTCTGTCAACGCTTCGTCATAATTGCCGAAACGGCTTTCAGTGATTCCCCTGTAGTGATAGCCGGATGTGAAAACAGGATTCAGTCTGACCGAACGGTCGAAATCCCTCTTGGCTCCTCGAAGGTCTCCGAGGTTGTATTTGGCTATGCCGCGGAAGAAATAATTCCAGTAATCTGTCGTATCGAGCTGGGTGAGCACATTGAAGTTCTCAATGGCGAGAGCATAACGGCCGTCGGCGAGAGCCTGTCGTCCGCGCATAAAGAAGACGTCCTTGTCGTACTGGGCATTGACCTTCACAACTCCTGCCGTCAGGAGAAGGAAGATGACCACGACAAATTTCAAAACTTTATGCATAACTCAAATAAATTCCCTTTAATTGCTCAAATTTTCCTATTTTTGGCGTCCCAAACTTAAAAGCCAATTTACAAATATAGTCATTTATTGCGCGTATGCAGACAAAAAGTTCAAAAAAATCCATCAAACTGCTTATAGCAGCTGTGGCCGCTCTGATTCTTTCGGGTGCTGCAGAAGTGGATGCATACGCACAAAGCTATATGATCCAGCAGCATCAGCCTGCAAGGAACACAGTCTATGCCAGCAAGCTCAAGCAGCAGCTCGGTTTCCTCAGCGACCCGATCTGCGAAGGCAGAGGCACCGGCACCAGAGGCGGCTCGGAGGCGGCATTCTGGCTCATACGCGAGTTTGAAAAGGTCGGCCTGATGAAGATCGGCGAAAGCTACGGAAAGAAGTTCTACACCAACCAGGGTACACTCGGAAGAAACATCGTCGGTATGATTCCGGGATCGAAACACGTGCCGAGAGACAAATATGTCATCGTCGGAGCACACTATGACCACATCGGAAAACTTGACGGCAAGTTCTACCCCGGCGCGGACGCAAACGCATCCGGAACAATCGCCCTGCTGAATATCGCAAAGATGGTGGCTACCACAAAGATGTTCGGAAAGACATATGATCACAACATCATCTTCGTCGCATTCGACGGAAAGGAAGTGGATATGGCCGGCTCGAAAGGGCTCTGGAAAATGATTGAAAACGGCGAACTCACCGATCCCCTCAGCGGCAAGGCCATCACGAAGGACAAGGTGAAGCTGATGGTAAACATCGACCAGATCGGAAGCACTCTATCTCCTTTGAAATCAGGAAGAAAGGACTTCATCATAATGCTTGGAAACAACTCTCTCAAGCCATCGCAGAGAGACCTTCTTCACTATTGCAACAAGGCCTACGCCATCGATATGGAGATCGACCTGACATACTACGGAAGCAAGAATTTCACACAGATGTTCTACAGGCTTTCCGACCAGAGAGTCTTCGTTGACAACGGCATTCCGGCAGTATTCTTCACATCGGGAATCACCCTCAACACCAACAAGACACGCGACACAGCGGAAACCCTCGACTACGACATTTTGAGAAAGAGGATATATCTTATATATCACTGGCTGGACAAGATGCTCTAGATATGCAAATAATGATTATATTTGCATATTTATGAACGCTAGGATATGAAAGATTTCTTCAAGATACTCAAAAGATTCGCATCCCCCTACAGAAAGTATATGGCCTGGGCAGTAGTGCTCAACATATTTTCTGCAATCTTCAACATATTTTCATTCACCCTGATCATCCCTCTTCTCCAGATTCTCTTCGGTCTGGACACTACGGCTTATGAATTTATTCCGTGGGACAGCGGCGTACCTGTCAAAGACCTGGTGATGAACAATATGTACTACTATGCCACCCTTGCGATGAAGACTTGGGGAGGATCGAAGACCCTTATGATCATCGGTCTGTTTATGATCGCGATGACAGCGCTCAAGACAGCCTGCTACTTCGGTTCTTCCGCGATTATGGTTCCTCTCAGGACCGGTATCGTAAGAGACATCAGAACACAGGTATACAACAAGCTTCTCAGTCTTCCTATCGGATTCTTCTCTCAGCAGAAAAAGGGAGACATCATCGCAAGAATGAGCGGCGACGTGAACGAGATCGAATACTCGATCACAAGTTCGCTTGATATGCTCATCAAGAACCCTATCCTCATCTTCTTCTATTTCGGAACTCTTATCGCGACCAGCTGGCAGCTTACATTGTTCACCGTAGCTGTGGTTCCGTTTATGGCCTGGGGTATGAGCGCAATCGGAAAGAAGCTCAAGAGACAGTCTCTCGAAGCGCAGGCTAAATGGAGCGAGATTATGTCGCAACTTGAAGAGACACTTGGTGGTCTGCGCATCATCAAGGCGTTCATCGCAGAAGACAAGATGAAGGAAAGATTCGCCAACACATCCAACGACCACAAGAACGCTGCAAGCCGCGTATCCATCCGTCAGGCATCGGCACATCCGGTCAGCGAGTTCCTCGGAACCTGTATGATTATGATCGTGCTCTGGTTCGGCGGCACGCTGATCCTCAGCGACGCCTCGCCTATCGACGCGCCTACCTTCATCTTCTATATGGTCATCCTCTACAGCGTGCTGAATCCTCTCAAGGAGTTCTCTAAGGCAGGATACAACATCCCTAAGGGTCTTGCTTCGATGGAAAGAATCGACAAGATTATGAAGGCGGAGAACAACATCAAGGAAATCGCAGCGCCAAAGGCCATCTCCGAGTTCGATGACAAGATCCAGTTCAGCGGAGTCTCATTCTCATACCCTAACGGCAGACAGGTCCTTACAGATATCGACCTCAAAGTGCCTAAGGGCAAGATGATCGCGTTGGTAGGACAGTCAGGTTCCGGCAAGTCGACACTCGTGGATCTCATCCCGCGTTACCACGACGTATGCGCCGGCAAGATCACAATCGACGGCACGGACATCCGCGACCTCAGGATCAGAGATCTCCGCAGCCTCATAGGCAACGTGAACCAGGAGGCGATCCTCTTCAACGACACAATCTTCAACAACATAGCATTCGGAGTGGAAGGAGCCACAATGGAACAGGTGGTAGAGGCGGCAAAGATCGCCAATGCACACGAGTTCATTATGGAAAAAGAGGAAGGCTACCAGACCAACATCGGAGACCGCGGTGCGAAGCTTTCAGGCGGTCAGCGCCAGAGACTCAGTATTGCCCGTGCAATCCTGAAGAACCCTCCTATCCTCATCCTTGACGAGGCGACTTCAGCTCTCGACACCGAGTCGGAGAAACTCGTACAGGAGGCGCTCGACAGGCTCACCGGTTCAAGAACCACCATCGCCATCGCCCACCGTCTGTCGACAATCAAGAATGCGGACGAGATCTGCGTTCTCCACGAAGGACACATCGTCGAGCGAGGCAAGCACGAAGAACTCCTTGCGCTCAACGGCTATTACAAGAAACTTAACGATATGCAGGCGTTGTAATGAAGAACGTAAAAAACATATTCCGAATAATGTTCTACGGCTACATTGCAGCCGTGCTCTACCTGTGTTTTACCCAGGGTGAGCAGCTGCCTGATATGCCGGCATTGTGGTTCGGCCTTCCTTCGGACAAAGTGGCGCACTTCATTATGTTCCTGCCTTTTGTTCCGCTGGCCTATCTTGCATTCGTTCCGTTCAGGGCTGCCATCTGGAAAAAGATCAGCCTCATCGTCATCTTCGCGGCAGTGGGTTTCGGGCTGGCAGCAGCTACCGAAGAGATCCAGGGCCTGCTCGGATACAGAGCAAAAGACGTGAAGGATATGGCTGCAGACTCCCTGGGACTTGCGGCAGGTACACTGCTGGCAGTCGTCACTATGACAATCGATACCTTGAGAAAAAGATAAGAAGCGTATGAAAAAGGCATTCATCATCATTATGACATTCTTCACGCTGGCGTTCAACGTCAGCGCACAGAGCACCATAGTCAAGGACTTCAAGGAAGTCTGCGACTCCCTCAACACCTTGCTCATAGAGCGTACTGAAGTGAAGGGAGTGCTTGGACTGAAGAGCATAATGAAGCGAGGAACCACACTCGATTTCTATTTTACAGAATCTCTTGGAGACTATCCGTTCAGAACCGACGATTCAAAGTGGTTCAGGACTACGCTCAAGAGTCTCTTCCCTGAAAAATACAGCAAATACACTCTCGGCAACGTATACTCACGCAATGTAAGCATAGAAAGACTTGAGGTGTCGGAGCTCGGATTCAGCGGCTCCCCTGTGGGGTCACGTCACAAGACGTCTGACCCGAAGGGCAAGACGTCTTTCGTGACACGCCTCGGTGAGCCGGAGTATGCCAAGGGACTGGACGGCAGGACAATCGCCGTATGGCAGAGCCACGGACTATATTTCGCACACAGCAGCGAGGGATGGATCTGGCAGAGGCCTTGCCTTTTCCAGACTGTAGAGGATATGTACACTCAGGGTTACGTACTTCCCTACCTCGTACCGATGCTTGAGAACGCAGGAGCATATGTTATGCTGCCTCGTGAAAGAGACACTCAGATCCACGAAGTGATTGCTGACAACGAGGCAACACTCGGAGGTAGAGGAACTGCAGTCTATACAGAAAAAGGCAACTGGAAGGGCGCAGGAACAGGTTTCGCGGACATCAAGGAGTTCTACGAAGGCTACGACAACCCTTTCACAATGGGTACTGCAAGAGAATGCTCACAGATTTCAACGGAGTCAAAGGCAGCCGATGCGACAGTCGAATGGCGCCCTGATATACCTGAGCGTGGTGAGTACGCTGTTTACGTTTCATACAAGTCGCTCCCGGAGAGCACAACCGCAGCACATTATACAGTCCATCATCTCGGAGGTGAGACAGAATTCGTAGTAAACCAGAAGATCAGCGGAAGCCTCTGGGTATATCTCGGAACATTCGAGTTCGACAAGGGAAACAGCGGATATGTATCGTTGTCAAACAGGACTCCTGAAGGACACAAGCACTCAAAAGGCAGCAAGGTCACAGCTGATGCAGTGAAGTTCGGAGGCGGAATGGGCAACATCGCCAGAAAAGTCGCAGGTTCTGAGGAACCGGCTGTCGTTTCAGGCGCAGCACGTTCAGTCGAAGGAGCAAGATACTGGCTCCAGTGGGCCGGAGTGGACAAATCCATATATAGCCCTAACGAGTTGGAGGACGATTACAAGGATGACTATATGTCACGCGGTGACTGGGTGAACTGGATCAGCGGCGGCTCATATATGAATCCCAAGACCGAAGGAAAAGGCGTGCCTGTGGATCTTTCAATGGGCTTCCACACTGATGCAGGTGTAACGCCAGATGACGCAATCATAGGTACATTGGCAATCTATACCTTGAAGTCAGAAAACAAGGACAGACTTCCAGGCGGTGAAAGCAGAATGACCAGCAGAGAGTTCGCTGACATCGTACAGAGCCAGATCGTAAATGACATACAGGAGGATTGGAATCCGGACTGGAACAGAAGAGCGGTATGGGACAGAGGTTACAGAGAGTCACGTACTCCTTCCTGCCCTTCTATGCTCCTTGAACTCCTTTCCCACCAGAACTTCGCAGATATGAAATACGGACTTGATCCGGAGTTCAGATTCTCGGTGAGCCGATCGATCTACAAAGGTATGCTCAAATACCTCAGCCGCAGATACGGAGTACCTTATGTCGTGCAGCCGCTGCCTGTGAAATCTATCGGCATCAGATTCGGCGAGGCCGGCAATGCCATCCTCAGCTGGGAGGTACAGAAGGACATCATCGAGCCTACAGCAGACGCCAAGGGTTTCATCCTTTACACAAGGACAGAGGACGGAGCCTTCGACACAGGACGCGTAATCACTGACTTCAAGAAGGAAGGAGCTGCATATTCGATTGAACTCCCGTTGACTCCTGGGGAAATCAAGAGCTACAGAATCGTAGCCTACAATGAAGGCGGAAAGAGTTTCCCTTCAGAGACAGTGAGCATCGGACTCCCAGAGAACGGATGCGCAGACAAGACAGTCCTTGTAGTGAACAACTTCGACAGAATCAGCGGACCGGCATTCATCGACACTCCTTCATACGCAGGCTTCGACGGAAAGACCGACAGCGGAGTGGCTGACGGAAAAGACATCACATTCATCGGTGATATGTACCAGTTCCGCCGCAATATGGAGTGGATTTCAAACGCAAATCCCGGCTTCGGCGGCTCATACGACGACTACGCCGGCAAGAAAGTTCCCGGTAACACATTCGACTATGCATATGCACACGGAAAGGCCATCCTGAAGGCTGGTCATCCATTCTGCTCGTGCAGTAACGAGATATTCTGCAGCGACTCGCTCTTCAGGCAGGCAGCCTGGACAGTTGACCTCATCTGCGGCAAGCAGGTGACCACAGTGACCGGCAACGACTCTACCGGAACAAGGTTCTCTGTCTTCCCTTATGAGATGCAGAACGCACTCAGAAGCTTCACTGCCAATGGCGGCAATGTACTTGTGAGCGGAGCATATATCGGTACAGACATCTGGGATCAGATCTATCCATATGAGGTTGACAAAGCCTACAGGACAGTCAGCCAGAAGTTCGCCAAGGAAGTCCTCGGATACAAATGGATCAGAAGCTATGCAGGCCGCAGTGCAGAAGTGGAATATGAGTGCTGCGAGACTGTAGGAACTGAAGATGCTGCAGCCGGCTCGTTCTACAACAGTCGCAACACTGAAAGCTACTGCGTGGAGTGTCCTGACGGCATAGCACCGGCAAGCAAATCCGCAAAGACAATTATGAGATACAGCGACACCGGCATCGCCGCAGCTGTCGCATATCAGGGAAACAGCTACAGGACCGTCTGCGTCGGCTTCCCTATCGAGACATTCGTCAACGACGAAGGCCTTGACAAGATCATATCAATCACCCTCCAATATTTCAAGAAATGACACCAAGGGAATCAGAGATCATCGAACTGATCAAGAAGGAAGTTAAGCCAGCCTTAGGCTGCACAGAACCGATTGCAGTGGCGCTTGCTGTGGCCAAGGCGATGGAGATCATTGAAGACAAATGTGGCTCGGCTGATTCAGGCTGGAGATTCTCCCCTTCATACAAAGTACGTGTGGAAGTGAGCGGAAACATCCTCAAGAACGGAATGGGAGTCGGCATACCTGGCACAGGTATGGTGGGTCTTCATATCGCTTCTGCTTTGGGAGCCGTATGCGGAAAGTCGAAGTACGGTCTCGAAGTGCTTCACGATCTCGATGACAGAGCAATCGCACGCTCTAAAGAGATGGTTGAAGAGAACAGCGTAACCGTAGCTCTTGCTGAGACCACCCTCAAGCTCTATGTGAAGGCCATCGTTACTGACGGCTGCGGCAACACAGCTTCAGCGGTGATCGAGAACGACCACGACAACATCGTCGAGACAAGATTCGGCGAAGAGGTTCTCACTTCTGGAAGAAAGTGCGAGGAGTCAGCAGCACCGTCAAAGGGCACCCTTGACTATCACCTTACGGTAAAGGAGATTTTCGAGTTCGCGAGCACAGTAGCATACGAGGACATCGAGTTCATCCTTGAATCCAGGACTTTGAATATGGCTCTTGCAGAGGAAGGTCTCAGAGGCAACTACGGTCTCAGAGTCGGCCAGGCGATCTGCGCTTCTGCCAACAAGGAGGTGTTCGGCAGCGATTTCCTCAGCTATGCAATGGCTCTTACAGCAGCTGCATCTGACGCCCGTATGGCAGGATGTACATTGGCGGCGATGAGCAACTCCGGCAGTGGAAACCAGGGCATCACAGTCACTATGCCCGTAATCGCATACTCGCTCAAATATCAGACATCCGACGAGCAGTTGGCACGTGCTCTCGTGCTCAGCCACCTTGTTGCGATCCACATCAAGGGATACCTCGGCAAGCTCTCTGCGCTCTGCGGCTGCGTGATCGCTTCCACCGGTTCATCCTGCGGACTCGTTTACCTCCGCGGTGGAGATTACACCCAGGTATGTTCAGCCATCAAGAATATGATCGGAAACATCACAGGTATGGTATGTGACGGTGCAAAGGTAGGATGCGCAATGAAGGTTGCATCAGGAGTGTCCAGCGCCCTCCAGTCTGCAGTCCTTGCAAGAGAAGGAATGTGCATCTCCGAGCACGACGGAATCATCGAGAAGGACATCGAGAAGACCATCCAGAACCTCGGAAGAATCGGCTCAGTCGGAATGCAGCATACCGACGATATGATCCTCGACATTATGGTCTGCAAATAATCCCAGACCGCTTGGTATAAAAAAAGAAGTCCGATTCGTCTGTAAAATTAACGAAAAAGGAAGGAAATTGTAAAGCAGAGTGACCGGCGAATACCGTTCAGTCGAAAACTAGCCCGCCAACAATACCGATCAGTTGGACAACTGGCCTGCCAACAATACCATTCAGCCGAAAAACTAGCCCGCAACAATACCGTTCAGCCGAAAAACTAGCCCGCAACAATACCGTTCGGGCAAGAACTTGGCTGAACACAACCGAACGGTCACCAAATTATGGCAAAGAATGCGTTTTCCCGCACCGTTCGGCCGCTTTTATGGTGTTTTCCGCCAGAACGGTCAGCAAATTGAGGCAAAGAATGCATTTCCTCGCACCGTTCGGCCGCTTTTATGGCGTTTTCCGCCAGAACGGTCACCAAATTATGGCAAAGAATGCATTTTCTTGCACCATTCGGTAGCTTCTATGGCATTCCCCGCCCGAACGGTCAGCAAATTGAGGCGAAATGCATTTACCCGCACTGTTCAGTCGAAAAACTAGCCCGCAACAATACCGTTCGGGCAAGAACTTGGCGGAACACAACCGAACGCTCACCACATTATGGCAAAAAATGCATTTCCTCGCACCGTTCGGCCGCTTTTATGGCGTTTTCCGCCAGAACGCTCAGCAAACTGAGGCAAAAAATGCATTTCCTCGCA
>JAFYXE010000080.1 GCA_017546275.1 Bacteroidales bacterium
CCTCCGCAGGCGTTCTCCTCGCTGACTGCGAGCGCGTATGCGAAGATGAGTCCTCTTGTACGGAGAACGTCGCCGTAACCGTCCGCCTTGATGAAGTAGCTTCCTGCCTTTCTCCTGAGGCCGAGCGGACCAGGAAGTGCGCCCTCCTCGTCTATACCTCTTTCAACAGCGCGCTGCATAGCCTTCCATACCTTGTCGAGATGCTCCCAGAAACCCTCTGTCTTGGTCTCGTGCTCTTCAACGAACTCCCAGAAGGTCTTTCCGCTCTGGTTGCACCAGTCGAGAACCTCCTTCATAGTGTTCATCTCGTATACTTCAGCATCATCACCGCCGTCGATAGGGCAGTTCATACATACGATGTCACCGCCGCCGACACTGTAGTATGTCCATTTCTCGTAAAGGTCGCCGTCTTCGTTTACGGAAGCGATCTTCATACCGTTAGGATGGTACTGGAGTACCTCCTTAGGCTCCCAGTGGAGAGTAAGGTCGCAGTTTCCGATCTCTGCAGCCTCTTCCACAGCCTTGTCGGTAAGGTGGCCTTTTCCGGTTGCAGCAAGCGAACCGTAGAGAGTCACCTCAAGCTTTGTAGTGTCCGGGTGGTTTTCAATGTAGTGTGTCACTGCCTTGAAAGGTCCCATTGTATGACTGCTTGAAGGGCCTTTTCCTATCTTGAATATGGTTTTTACAGATTTCATCTCAGGTAATGTTTTACTCTTTTTTCACAAAACGCAAAAACAGCGCAAATTTAATAAAAGAGTTTTGATTAAATGACGGTTTGGCCGGTTTTTGTGGGCATAGTACTTGCCTTTTTTACAGCAAAAATGAGTATGAGAAAGTTATTGCATATATGTCTGTTGATGCTGGTCTGCTCCGTTCTCCGCGCCCAATCCGATACTGCCGCGGTGAAGATGAAGCCGATGAAGTATGATTATATACCGGTGTACGGATTTACTGAGAGCATAGGCTTCGGTGCCTTCGAGGTCTCGCATTGGGAGAAGTTCTTTTCGACACTGTCAGGATACAACGTGATCAACATACCTCAGATGTTTATCTCCCAGCAGATGATGATTGGAAACACTCTTAAGATCGCACGTAATTTCTATCTGGCCAACGGTATCCTCTACGGCGCTCAACTCGGTGTCGAGGGAAACAACTGGGGTCTCGGCAACCGTGAAGGCTTTCTCTGGAGGCCTAAGCCGACTATGGCCATCTTGGTGTGGAACCAGTACTTCCAGTCCCTTACGGTATATACGCCGGTCCTTTATCCGAGAGCGGACGGCAACTCGGCGGCAATAGTAATGCCTGCAACGCCTGAGGTGTTCTCCTTCGGCGTGCAGGCATCATTCAATGTCGGTCACTTTATCATCGGAGTCGGAACTTCCGTTTCTCCTGTGCCTTTTCAGGACAGGAAGAAGTCCAAGTTCCGCTACAGATAGTCTTCAAAGTACATAGAGATCTTGTCGTGGAGGTGTACTCTGTCCTTTCCGGTCACGTTGTGCTCGTGGCAAGGGTAAGGGAAGTAGTCCACCTGGACATTGTTCACCACGCAAGCTCTCACGAAGCTGAGGCTGTGCTCCCAAAGAACCACAGGGTCGATAGCGCCCTGGCAGATGAGTAGCTTGCCCTTGAGGTCCTTCGCCTTGTTGATGAGGCTGGTCTTCTCGTATCCCTCAGGGTTTACATCCGGATGATCCATATATCTTTCTCCGTACATCACCTCATACCACTTCCAGTCGATAACCGGACCTCCGGCAACCGCTACCTTGAAGATGTCAGGGTAGTTGGTGATGAGGGAAATGGTCATAAATCCGCCGTAGCTCCAGCCGTGAACACCGATGCGGTCCTTGTCCACGTAAGGAAGCTCCATAAGCATCTTGACGCCCTCCATCTGGTCAGCCATCTCAGCCTGTCCGCACTGTCCGTGGATGGCCTTCTCAAACTCGGCGCCACGATTCTGTGTTCCTCTATTGTCCTGTACATAAACAAGATAGCCTCTCTGAGCCATATACATCTCCCATCTGCGGAGGCTTCCGAGGAATGTGTTCTGAACCATCTGCGAATGAGGACCACCATAAACATAAACGATTACAGGGTACTTTTTTGTAGGGTCGAAATCCTTCGGCTTGATGAGTCTGTAATAGTTGTCGAACTTGCCGTCCGCGCTCTTTACGGTACCGAGAGAAATCTCAGTGTATGCATACTCGAGAGTAGGGTCTTCAGCGCTGAGAAGGTTTCTTACAGCCACACCGTCAGAAGTGCAGAGAACTGTCTCGCGTGGAACGCAGAGGCTGCTCCAGTTGTCGATGTAGTGACGGCAGTCCGGGCTCATATCGATCTCGTGCCATCCCTCTGCGTAAGTAAGTCTCTGAGGCTTGCCGGTCTTGGCTGCTGCAGCTCCCTTCTTGTTTGATGGGTCAGGAAGCTTCACGCTGATTCTGAAGAGATGATTCTCTACAGGCGACACCTCTGCAGAAGTATACCAGATATAGTTTCCGTCGTTTGCGACATAAGCCACATCAGCGTCAGTCTCGGTGATTCTTCTGATGTTTCCGTTGAGGTCGCAGAGGTAGAGATTCCTGTATCCGTCCCTGTTGTCGGTACGGTAGATGAAAAGGTTGTCTGAACCTTTGATGAACCATACAGGGTCCTGCGGCTCAACGAATTTCGAGTTCTCCTCAGTGAGAATTGTGCGGATCTTCTTGCCTGTCACAGCATCGTAAAGATTCATATGCATATGCTTCTGGCTGCGGTCAAGAACCTGCACGATCACCTTTGACTCGTCCGGAGTCCAGGAGATGTTTGTAAGGTACTGGTCATAGCCGAAGTCATCCACCTGAAGATAGATTGTCTTGCTCTTTGCGATGTCATATACGCCCACCTGCACGTTCTCAGAATCCATACCTGCCATAGGGTACTTGATTTCCCTGAGGCTGCCGGTTCTTGTTGTGATGTCGAGAAGAGGGAAGGTGGTCACCTTTGTCTCGTCTTTTCTGTAGAACGCCACCTTGCTGCTGTCCGGAGACCAGAAGATTCCGTCAGAAATGCCGAACTCGTTGCGGCTTACAAACTGTCCGTAGGTAATGTTGCTGTCGTTGCTGACGCCGATAGGGAGGATCATTCCTCTGCCAGAACTGTAGTAAAGGCTCTGTCCCTTAGTATAGACCTTGCTTTCCTTCTTCACTGGCTTGTAAGGACTCTCGAGGCGTGTCTCGATGTTGAGGCTGATCCACTGGCCGTCCTTGCGCATCACGATGTCCTTGTTGCCGTTCCAGCTGCAGTAAAGGTTCTCGGCAGCAAGCTGTCTTGAAAGGATGGTCTCCTCCATAGTAAGCATCTTGCCGTTGCTGCTGTTGGCCTCTCTGGTGCTGATGATTCCGCTCTGTGCGGACAAAGTCAATCCTATGCACAGGGTACATAGGATCATAAATGATTTCTTCATAAATGTCACATTTTCTGCAAATGTAGCAATTTTCCCTTTCCAAAAACAGCGAAAAATGTGTACCTTGCAAAACTATATGTCATTAAATATGAAAAAATCACTTTCTGCAATTCTTTATATTCTCCTGCTTGTGACACCGGCTGCGGCAAGGGTGTCGGATTCTGAAGCATTCGAGCAGTGGAAGGATGACAAATACTCAATGTTCATACACTTCGGTCTGTATTCCGTACTCGGTGGAGTCTGGGACGGCAAGCCCGTATTGGACGGCTACAGCGAGCAGATACAGTCGTTTGCAGGCATCTTCTCTGACTGGTATGCATCCACAGCAGATGAGTTCGATCCTGTGAATTTCGATGCTGATGAGATTGCGGTTCTTGCGAAAAAAGCAGGTATGCGTTCTATCATCTTCACTACCAAGCATCACGACGGCTTCAGTATGTTTGATACAAAGACGTCAGATTATACAAGCGTTGCAGCAACGCCGTCCCGCCGCGATTTCGTAAAGGAGATGGCGGAGGCCTGCGAGAGGAACGGACTGAAGTTCGGACTCTATTTCTCATTGATAGACTGGCATTTCCCATATGCCTATCCTATATCCAGCCACAATGCGGATTTCGTCACTCCTCAGCATCACGAGCTTAATAAGGCTCAGGTGCGTGAACTCCTTACCGGCTATGGCCCTATATCGGAACTCTGGTTCGATATGGGTTCTCTTCGTCCGGAGCAGAGCCGCGAGCTATATGACCTCGTGAAGGAACTGCAGCCTGACTGTATGGTCAGCGGACGACTCGGCAACGATATGTATGACTTTGCCGTAATGGCTGACAACAAACTGCCGGAGACAGCGCTTCACGCGCCTTGGCAGAGCGCAGCTTCGATGTTCGCGGAAACCTGGAGCTACAGAAGCTGGCAGGAGCGCGGAGAGGTTGCCGACAAGGTGGCTGAAAAGATGAGATCACTCATCGATGTGGTGTCCAGAGGAGGAAACTACCTTCTCAACATCGGACCGATGGGAGACGGTGCGGTAGTGCCTTTCGAGAGAGATGTGCTTCTTGAGGTAGGAGAGTGGCTTGAAAGAAACGGTGAGTATATCTACGCTACCGAGGCTTCTCCTTTCAGAAACGAATTCGCGTGGGGTAAGGTGACACGCAAGGGCAACAGGCTTCACCTTTTCCTCAGTGGCTCATATCCTGAAGACGGAAAGATTGTTCTTCCAGTGAACGGTTACAGACTCAAGAAAGGCAGCAATGCAGTATGCCGACAGAGCAAAGGGGAGTGCATCGTCGATGTGACAAAGGAACAGTATGAGGATAAGGCTGATGTCCAGGTGGTTGTGCTTGAGTTTGACAAGGTTGTGGAGCCTTTCCATTCATATGAGGTACTTCCGTATGGCCAACTTCTTTCTTCCGAGAATGCATCTGCTGACTACAGTTATTCGTGCTTCGATTACTACAGCAACTACCGCAGTACAGTAGCATACAATTGGATGGTTGAGGGTACCGGCAAAATGAAGGAAGTGATGCTTGCATACACAGCCGATGAGGTCGGTAGAGTAGTGAACCTTGAAGTGGACGGCAGGAACTACGAAGTGATTCTTGATGATGCTGACAGATATACAGTTGCGGAGAAGGGTGAAATAGAGGTCGCTGAGGTCTCATTCGGAAGATTGAGAGGAGGTGTGTTCGACAACTGGCACAACTGGGGAGCATATGATTTCTCTGCTCTTCCTGCTTCAGAGAATGAGGTCAGCCTTGAGGTGAGACCGTTCTCGAATTACCTGATGTACACTGAATTCGAAGTGCCTTATGACGGCCTCTATGTTTTCGGATATACAGCCGGCAACGGAGCCGAGCTTGTGCTTGACGGAAAGCAGGTGGCAAAGCATCTGAATCCATATGGAGAAAAATGCAGAAAGCAGCAGCTTCTCCTTAACCTCACAGCCGGAAGACATAGTCTTGCAGTAAGGGCATATAACCGTTTCGAGAAGGAACTCACTGTAAGCCTCAAGCCGGCAGATGATCCAGCTCTCTACAGAAAGAAAGTGGTCCTTCAGGAAACAGTGTCGTCCAAAGTTCATAACATCAGGATTTCTGCAGCTGATATGCTTTCTGGGCATACTGATTGCGGATTGAATAATGTTAAGATTTTTGTTAGTATGAAATAAATTCATTACTTTTACACGATTAAGACTTTAAAAGTGTTATGAATAATAAGACCCCATTGAAAATTGATGTTCAGTCCGAGATCGGTAAGCTGAATGCTGTTCTGCTTCACCGACCAGGTGCTGAGGTTGAGAATATGACCCCTCTCAACGTACAGAGAGCACTCTACAGTGATATCCTCAATCTTTCCATCGCACAGACTGAATATGAACAGCTGTCAGGGGTCCTCTCCAAGGTGGCAGATGTTTATGAGGTACGAAATCTCCTTGTAAAAGTCCTTGACCAGGTAGGACCGCGTGTCGATCTTCTCCGCAGAGTCTGCGAGACAGAGGACGTGATGGCATATCTGGACGAACTTCTGGCAATGAAATCTGAAGACCTTGCACGAGTTCTCATCGAAGGTCTCCCTGCAAGAATCAACACATTGACATCATATCTCAAGAACGAATACTACGCTCTCTATCCGCTTTACAACTTCTACTTCACACGTGATGCTGCGGTTACAATCGGCAACAAGGCGCTTGTGTGCCGTATGGCCAACAAGGTCAGAATGAGAGAGTCATTCATTATGGACGCGATCTACCGTCACAGCGGCGCGTTCATATGTGATGTAGTGGATGCAAACCTCGGCCAGAATGACAACTCTCCGATCATTATGGAGGGAGGTGACATTCTCGTGGCAAGAGAAGACATCCTCATCATCGGAAACGGAGTCAGGACAACTCCTCAGGGAATCGACTTTATGGTGGAGAGATTCCGCAAGTCCTGCCCTCAGGGAAGGTACAACGTAATCGTGCAGCAGTTGCCTTCAGAACCTGAGTCATTCATCCACCTCGATATGGTGTTTACCCTTCTCGACAATGACAAGTGTATGGTATTCAAGCCTTTGATTATGCAGGCTAACCAGTATCAGACTGTACATATCACCATTGACAACGGTAATGTGACAAGCATCAAGCCTGTTTCAGGCCTTCTCAATGTCCTCAAGAAGCTCGGTATGGACCTCAAGCCTATCGTGTGCGGAGGTGCCGACGAGTGGGACCAGGAGCGTGAGCAGTGGCACAGTGGAGCCAATTTCTTCGCATTCGCTCCGGGCAAGGTGCTCTCGTATGCACGTAATATCAACACTCTTGACGAACTTTCACGCAACGGCTTTGACATCGTTTCCGCTAAGGACTTCATCGCAGGAAAATCTGAATCTGTCCTCAAGTCGGAAAATCCTTGCGTCGTGACCATCGACGGTTCCGAACTTCCTCGAGGCGGCGGTGGAGCAAGGTGTATGACTATGCCTCTTTCAAGAATGCCACTCTAAACCAGCAAACAAAGAATCTGCAACATATGAAGAAGAGTTGTTTTTACTACTTGGCGATTATCGGAGCGATGCTCCTTTCTCTGGTCGGATGTAACAAGACTCCAGAACCTGTGGAGAAGACTCCTGTCGTAATCTACGACGGACCGCTCGATCTCGCAGATAAGGGCTTCGGTATGTACTATGGAGACCGCAACGGTACATCGATCGCAGCTTTCTCTATCGTCCTCAGTGACGCAGTATGCTTCCGTGACGGATACGGAGACCCGTATCTTGATTCAGAGGGAGATATGCTTGTGCTCGAACTCGAGGTTCCGGTGGATATGACCAACGGACAGCTGATTCTTCCGGAGGGCGAGTATTTCGTAGGAAAGACTACGCCTGACAAGATGATCCTCAATGTAGACAAATCATATGTCAAGAGACTGGTCGGCATCATCCAGTACCACTATGACATCAAGTCTGGCTCGCTCATTATCGCCCGCAACAGTGAGGGTACATATGACATCTCCACAAAGGACCTCATCCTCACAAAGGATGGCGTAGACTATCAGGTGGAATACAACTACAGCGGCAACGTAAAGCTTGATGACTGGAAATACGTCTCTGTCACTCTTCTTGAAGTCGATGACGACCTCGTGGATGTTCCTTTCGATGCCATCAGCGCAGTATATTACGGCAACCTCTTCGGCTACGGCACAGCAAACTACGTCGTTTCTCTCTACACAGCCGGCTTCCTCGAGGATGAGACCGGTACATTGCCAGGAGTGATGCTCGTATTCAATATGTTCGACGAAATGCCTTCAGGTGACGAACTTCCGCTTCTTACCCCTGGTACATATACTGTATATCCTTCGTTCAATTCGAATGAGTTCAGTATGCTCTACGGATTGAGTATGGACGGAGTCCCGTTCGGAACATATGTGGCACAGGTGGATGGCAAGGGCGCACAGGCTCTCGAGTTCATCTTCGAAGGTACAGTTGAGGTGTCACGCACCAGCGAAGCATACAACGACGTATATACATTCGAATACTCATTCAGAACAAATACGCGAAATATTTCCGGCAAATGGGTAGGTCCGGTAGACTTCTCAGACCAGTCTACAGACAGTGACAGAATCGTTCTTTCGACTCTCGAGGATGATGTGGAGTGTGATATGCACCGCATCGACAGAGGATACCTCTCACATATCGAGACACTCAAGACCACTCCGCTTCCGTCTATCGACATCGCTGAGGCTTGGCAGCTTAATCTCCAGCCACGCGGTTGGACAGACGAGGAGAAGGAACTTCCTTGGGACGAGAGAATCGAGGCTTGGGACCCTAACGGTGACGTGATGATTCTTGAGTTCGTGGTTCCGCTCGGATCGAAGGGCGACATCGCACCGGAGATCAACAAGGAGTACACATATCAGATCCAGCCTGACCTTTCTATGGACGATGTACTCTATGAAGTCAGCGTAAGTAGAATGGGACGTCCGTACGATGACATCTTCTACGAGCCTAACTGGGGTGACTACACCTATATGACAGGTGTTGACGCTCGTCGAGGCTTCACTTGGGACGGATATTTCCGTGGCAACTGGTATCTGCATTTCCTTGAGGGAACATATCAGAATATGGATGAGATCGCTCCGGCTGTACGCGGTACAGTGACAGTTACAAGAACTACTGAACTCAAGGCTGCTTCAGGCGGACGTGAGGCGGAGTTCAAGATCGTTTGGGATCTGTACGACGACTCGGAGGCATCAAATAATGTGACAGGCGAGTGGACCGGTCCTGTTACAGTTTACAATGGCGGTGATGATCTGCAGTAATTAATTTATATTTAAATATATGGAAAGAACATTGGTAATTTTGAAGCCTGGATGTCTTCAGAGAGGACTCGTAGGTGAGGTTATTTCACGATTTGAGAAGCGTGGTCTCAAGCTTGTTGCTATGAAGATGGTTCAGCTTGACGAGGAGATTCTTAAGGTACATTACGCACACCTTCTTGACAGACCTTTCTTCCCTTGGCTCAGAGACGGTATGATGGCTGCACCAGTTATCCTCTGCTGCTGGGAGGGATACAGCGCAGTTCAGGTTGTACGCGATATGGCAGGTGCTACAAAGGCAAGCAAGGCTGTTCCAGGAACAATCAGAGGTGACTACAGCCTCAGTGCACAGGAGAATATCGTTCACACATCAGATTCACTCGAGAATGCCAAGATCGAGCTTGAGCGTTTCTTCGTAGAGTCTGACTACTGCGACTACACTTCTCCACTTGATCCTTTCAAGTACGCTCCAGACGAGTATTAATAGAA
>JAFYXE010000081.1 GCA_017546275.1 Bacteroidales bacterium
CGTGATCGCCTCGGATATGGCTGCGATCATCTATGCCCGCCAGATCGGCGTGGAGGTGCATATTTCCACACAGCTCAGCATCTCGAACATCGAGGCTCTGCGTTTCTATGCGCAGTTCGCCGATGTGATCGTGCTTGCACGCGAGCTCAACCTCGGACAGGTGAAGGAGATCAAGAGAATCATCGACGATGAGCAGATCTGCGGTCCATCTGGCCGTATCGTGGAGATCGAGATGTTCGCTCACGGTGCGCTCTGTATGGCCATTTCAGGCAAGTGCTACCTCAGCCTTCACGAGTATGGAGCATCCGCAAACCGCGGTTCGTGCTTCCAGCTCTGCCGCCGCGCATACAAGGTGGAGGACAGGGAGACCGGAATGCAGCTTGAGATCGACAACAAATACATAATGTCACCTAAGGATCTGTGTACCATCGAGTTTATGGACAAGATCATCGATGCCGGCGTAACCGTCTTCAAGATCGAAGGACGCGCACGTTCGGCTGAATACGTGAAGAGAGTGGCTTCGTGCTACCGCCGTGCGGCTGACGCCGTATGCGACGGCACATACACACCGGAGCTCGGAGAATCTATGAAGGCCGAACTTATGGAAGTATTCAACAGAGGCTTCTGGGGCGGCTACTACCAGGGTGCCAAGATGGGAGAATGGTGCGACGTATACGGAAGCACCGCTACCCGCAAGAAGGCATACTGCGGCAAGATCACCAACTGGTTCGGCAAACTCGGAGTGGCAGAGATCCTTGTGGAGTCAAACTCTCTCAAGGTCGGCGACAAGATCCTCATCATCGGTCCTACATCAGGCTGCGTAGAGTATACAGTTCCTGAGATCCGCGTAGACCTCAAGCCGGTTGAAGAGGCTGGAAAGGGAGTCTACTGCTCTATTCCTATCGACTGGAGCCAGGTGGTTCCAGGAGCACGCGAGGAGGCGTTGAGCCTCTGCGGTGACGGCTGCAGCGAGACTGCCTGCCGCGCCATCGAGGAGTCCCGTCTCCGCCGCAGCGACAAGGTCTACATCTGGCCTGAAGTGTAACCCATTCAACTGTTGAAAAATGGACGTTCTCGTATTATTGCTCATACTTTTCTTAGCCCTCTGGTTCTGCATATTCCTCCCTGCAGGTATGGCCATACGCCGTGGACGCAGCGCCCTCGGATGGGTATTGATGGCGTGGATAACCACCCCTGTAGTGGCGATCATCACTCTCCTCATCGTCGGAGACAGCCCGGACAAAATCCGCGAAGACCTCCGCAACGAACAATAAATCTGCGCGCCATCCGTGATAGCGTGAGGTACAAATCATTGGCAATAAACACTTTAAGCAATCGTTGGTGGGCTTTTTGCTCACCAACGATTGCTTATACCGCTATATATCAGCAAGTTATACATCACGGTCCCAAGAACCTATTATTTAATAAGTCGGTAAACCTATTTCAGGACCAGGCACGCCACATCTAGAGGGCGAGAAATTTGGCTGTTGAAATGAGTTCGAGAAGTTCAGCTCTATAGCCGTGCGGATCGAAAGCGAGGCCCTGCTCCACGAGAGATGCAGCCATATCGTAGTCTGCTGATCCTCTATACCTTGAGTTGCGGAGAATCATTCCGTAAGCTGCAACTCCGGCAGCGAACGAGATCTCTGTTCCGTCTGATGAAACAATCATCACCTCATCTGTCAGGAGGATGCTCTCCTGTCCGAGTGCTTTCTTATAGCGTACATCAAACACTGCTACCTGCTGACCTGACTCGAAACCTTCTGCAGGGATAATCTCATAGAGGGCTGTGATTGTCTGGCCTGCACCGATCTCGCCTGCATCCTTGTCATCATTCTCGAAGTCCTCGTTTGCCATTACTCTGTTCTCGTAACCGATGAGTCTGTAGCTGTCCACCTTCTCTGCATCGAATGTGATCTGAACCTTGGTGTCATTTGCCACAGAGTAGAACTTAGAGTTCTCGTGCACGAACACCTTCACCATTTCAAGCTCTGAATCGATGTACTGATATGTGCCGTTTCCCTTGTTGGAAATGGTCTCCATCATACTGTCATTGAGGTTGCCGCTGCCGAAGCCGCACACTGTAAAGTAAATTCCCTTGTCTGCATAGTCCTGCACCATTTCAAGAAGAGCGTCTGTCGATGTCACTCCGACATTGAAGTCGCCGTCTGTGCCCATAATCACTCGGTTGTTTCCGCCTTCGATGAAGTTCGCCAATGCCTCCTCGTATGCCATTTTCATTGCCGCACCGCCGGCAGTAGAACCACGTGCATTGAGCTTGGCGATGGCCTCCTTTATCTTGTTTGCCTCGCTGGCAGGTGTCGACTCGATAAGCTTTTCAACCTTGCTTGCATATGTGATGATCGACACTCTGTCATCAGGGCGAAGGTTGTCTACGAGAGTAGCCAGACAGGTCTTAAGAAGTCCGAGTTTGTCTGCGGAATCCATTGATCCTGAGACATCTACCATAAACACAAAGTTTGCCGGAGGGGTCTGGGAGAGGTCCATCGATTTTCCTTTAAGACCGAGGCGGACCAGGAAGTGTCCCTCGTTCCAAGGGCAAGGTCCGACTTCAGAGTTTATAGCGACAGTGTGGTCACCTGTCGGATCCGCATAATTGAATGTGAAATAATTGAGATACTCCTCGATGCGCACTGATGATGCAACTGGAAGCATTCCTTTGGACAGCAGCTTTCTCATATAGCCATATGCTGCACCGTCTGCATCGATCGAGAATGTCGATACGTTCTGATCTGATGTCTTGATGAAGTCGTTGTCCTTGATTTCATCGAATCTGTCGCCTGCTTCTTCGTCGCCAGGCTCCGGCATCGAAGCCTCATAGTCTGCTTCAGGATAGACTAATCCATCCATATAAAAGTCTCCCTTTGAGCAGGATGCGACACAGATGCCCACCAGGGCTACTGCAAAGAAATTGAAAAGATGTCTCATATCGTATCAGTTTTGTTGTCCGCCCTTATAGATGCACATCCTCACCTTTTCGTTACACTGCGGGCTGTATTTTTCTGTGCTGACTTCTTCGGGTGGTGGTTTGAGCGCTGCCATCGTAATCTTGCGAGGAGGGTTAAAGACACCTCAAATTTTAACCCCTTGGCTATCAATCACTTAAAAACAGCACTGTCGTTAACCCCTCCTTTAAAGGATGGGCTAACGACAGTGCCACTCACTAAACCACTAACAATCAACCACTTACAAATCAGCAGTGTCGTTAACCCCTGGCTTACCCCTTTGTCTTAAACCGCCACGTTTACTGCCTCACCCCATCGTCTTAAACACCACGGCTTCCCCCCATTGTCTTAAACAGCAGGCTTACCCCAGCTGTCCTAAAACCCCTGGCTTTCCCCAGCTGTCCTAAAACCTGGCTTGCCCCACCTGTCCTAAAACCCGGCTTACCCCATTGTCTTAAACCGCCACGATTACTGCCTCACCCCATCGTCTTAAACACCCCGGCTTACCCCTTGTCTCATCCCCCTTGTCTCCCCCTTGTCCTAAAACCCCTGGCTTGCCCCAGCTGTCCTAAAACCTGGCTTATCCCCATTGTCTTAAACCGCCACGTTTACTGCCTTACCTTCTGTCTGGGCCCCCGTCCTGGGATAGGTTTACCGATTCGCCCAAAACCGAGCGTCGACTAAATAGTTGATAATCAACAAGATAAACGATTGAGGGTCGGTAAAAACACCGACCCTCAACTATGTAACACACTGACTGATAATCATTTAACCGACGCTCGAAAACAGCCGAACCAGAACAGACAATCATCTAACTGACACTCAAAAACAGCCGGACAGAGCAGACAATCATCTAACTGACGTTCAAAACAGCCGAACAGAACAGACAATCATCTAACTGACGCCCAAAAACAACAGGACAGAGCAGACAATCATCTAGCTGAGACTCGAAAACAGCCGAACAGAACAGGCAATCATCTAACTGACGCCCAAAAAAAGCAGGACAGAGCAGGCAATCATCTAGCTGACACTCGAAAACAGCCGAACAGAACAGACAATCATCTAACCGACGCTCAAAAACAGCCGAACAGAACAGGCAATCATCTAGCTGACACTCGAAACAGCCGAACGGATCAGGCGAAAAGGGAGCGGAGGACGCGGAGGGAGTTGACGTTGACGGCGGAGTCGGTGTGGAACTCGATGTAGCGGAGGATTTCCTCAGCGATCTCGTTCCTGACGGCACCGCTGAGAGGAATGAGCATAGATTCCGCGAACGGAAGGGACATAAACTGCTCCACTATAGGATAATGGTCGCCGACGAACGGCAGGAGGTCCCTGGCCTCGGGACGGAAGCCGAGCTCGACTGAGAGTTCGAGCAGGAAGCGGATGTGGAAGTTGCTGAAGTCTGATTCTATCGCATCCAGAAGAAGGATGCTCTTTTCGCACCACTCATAGAGGCCCGGTTCATAGACGCCTTCCTTCACGACACGGAAGAGCACCTCGCTGATGAACATAGTCATCGCGTTCTTGTACATATTGTTTCGGATACCCATCAAGGGGTGACGCGAAACGAGGTTGCGGGCCGTGAAGAGAGTGGATTTGTTGGTCTCGACCACATCTGCCTCCAGCAGGGAGAGAGGAAGGTAGAGGGACATAGAGGATTTCTTGCCGGCTGAGCGCACAAGAAAACTTCGTCGTCCATACTCCCTGCTGAGGGTATGGACGACGAGTGAATTCTCACCGAACTTGGTGGTATGTAGAACTGTCAGTTCGGTATTTTTTGTCATAACCTATAGTTTTATCCCAAAACAGGTCGGGAAGGATGTGAGGCAATTTAGCCCCGACGAGGTCAACGACCTCTATTTGTTGTTCTGAAGCCACTGGGCCATAGCGCGGAGGGCCTTGCCTCTGTGGGAGATGTCGTTCTTCTGCTCTTCAGATATGTCTGCGAGAGTGAGTCCAGGATACTCGTCAGCGATGAAGATCGGGTCGTAGCCGAAGCCGCCGTTGCCTGACTTCTCACGTGCGATCACGCCCTCGAGAGCGCCCTCGAACATTTTCACCTGACCGTCGATGATGAGTGTGATGACACTCTTGAAGCGGGCTCTTCTTGACACAGCCTTTGTCTTCACGCCAAGTGCCTCTGCCATTCTTGCCTCGCCCTCGATCACACCGAGTTCGTAGAGGACCTTGTCCATATTCTTGTTGAAGTCCTTGTCGTCACCGGCATAGCGTGCTGTGTACACACCAGGTGCGCCGCCCAAAGCATCAACCTCAAGTCCTGTATCGTCTGCAAAACAGTTGCAGCCAAGCTTCTCATATAAATATTGAGCCTTCTGTAAAGAATTGGCTCTCAATGTCTTTCCAGTTTCAGGTATATCTTCTGTGATACCTACATCTGCGAGAGAAACGAGCTCAAAGCCCTCGCCGAGAATTTCCGAAGCTTCGCGCAGTTTGCCGCTGTTGCCCGTTGCAAATACTATTTTCATAAAACTGCTCTTTTATTACTGTATTAAACGGCTGCAAAGGTATAAAAATATTTCGTATTTTTGTGGCACACAATATGCCTCCCCTGCACCGGATTTCCAGAGCACAAAGGCATCCAAGAACGAATATATGAGGAAATTATACATCATCACGGCCATCGCCGTGACTTTCTTTGCTGCAGCGACCGCTGCAGGCCAGTCCAAAAGCTTCAAGCTCGGACAATGGTCCGAGATCCACAATTCCATCATCAAGGAACTGAACCGTTCATACGTGGACTCGCTTCCTGTAGACAGGATCCTGAGAGCAGGCGTGAACGCGATGCTCGAAGAACTCGACCCTTACACAGTCTATATCCCAGAGGAGGAAAACGAGGATCTCCAGATGATGCTTTCGAACACATACGGAGGCATCGGAGCCATCATCCACAAGCCTAAGGGCAGCAATGTGATCATCAACGAACCATACGCCAACTCTCCTGCCACCAAGGCCGGTCTCGTATGCGGCGACGAGATCGTAGCGATCGACGGTGTGCTCACCAAGAACCTTGAAATCAAGGAAAGCACAGACAGGATGAAGGGCAAGCCGGGCACTACCGTTGTCTTCACAGTGAAGAAGGGACGCACAGGCGACACCCTTGACATCCCGGTTGTGCGCGAGAGGATCCACCTCCCTGATGTGGAGATCGCACAGATGATCGACGACACCACAGGCTACCTCCTTCTCGGCGGCTTCACCGAAAACGTGGGCGCAGAGGTGAGGACAAAGTTCACCGAACTGAAGAAGGCCGGTATGAAAAGGTTCGTACTGGACCTCAGAGGCAACGGCGGAGGCCTTATGGGCGAAGCCGTGAACATCCTCTCTATCTTCTTGCCTAAGAACACATTGGCAGTCACTTCAAAGGGAAATACAGAAGCATCATATCACGAATACCGCACCACCCAGGAGCCCGTGGACACTGAGATGCCGGTAGTCGTGCTCATCGATTCAGGTTCAGCTTCCGCTTCCGAGATCGTTGCCGGAGCCATCCAGGACCACGACAGAGGAACCATCATCGGCACCCGCAGCTACGGCAAGGGCCTCGTGCAGTCGATCCGTCCGCTTCCGTACAACGGCCAGATGAAGCTGACCACAGCGAAATACTACACTCCTAGCGGACGCTGCGTGCAGGCGATCGACTACAGCCACCGCAACGAGGACGGCAGCGTAGGACACATTCCGGACTCGCTCACAAAGGAGTTCAAGACCGCATCAGGACGCATTGTCCGCGACGGCGGCGGCATTACGCCGGACGTGACCATCAAGCCGAAGGAGTACAGCAGACTTGTATATGCACTCGTGCTCGGAGGCGTCATCGACCAGTATTCGATAGACTATTCACGCAGACACAGCAGCATTCCTGCAGTGGAGGAATTCCACTTCGGAGACTCTGATTTCGAGGACTTTATAAAATTTGCCAAGACTCAGGAGTTCGACTACCGCAGCAGTGCGAAGACACTCTATGACCAAATGAAGAAGGAGCTCGAAAAGGACGGACTCGCAGAGTCTATGTCCGAAGAGCTGAAGGCTATGGAGAAGGCTCTTGATATGGAAAAGGAGAAGTTCCTCCGCCTGAAGAAGGATGAGATCATTCCGTTCATCGAAGAAGAGCTTGCCACACGCTACTGGTACCAGGAGGCCGGCGTAAAAGTGCGCCTGCGCTACGATGACCAATTGGAGAAAGCGCTTGGAGTGAAGATGCTGTTTTAAAGATTGCCACGTCGTTGCACTCCTCGCAATGACGTAGGGGTTGCACTCCTCGCAATGACGTATAAAGAGATGAGACTATGATTGTACTGTTCGATTTCGATGGCGTAATCGCCGACACAGAAAGCCAATATACCGTATTCTGGAACGAGATGGGAAAGAAGCATCTCGGAGCGGAGAACTTCGGTCTGACCATCAAGGGACAGACCTTCAAGCAGATAACAAAATACTTCGCCGAGAATCTCAGCGTGCTCTTCGATGTCATCGAGCCGCAGCTGAACGAGTTCGAGGTGAATATGTCATACGACTATGTGCCAGGTGCGCTTGAGTTCATCAAGGAACTCAAGGCCGCCGGCATCCGCACAGCGATCGTCACAAGCTCGCACAACGTCAAGATGGCCAACGCATACAGGGCACACCCTGAACTTCCAGGCCTCGTTGACGCCATCCTCACAAGCAACGATTTCACCAAGTCGAAACCGGACCCTGAGTGCTTCCTTAAAGGTATGGAAGTGCTTGGAGGCACACCGGAAGAGACCATCGTATTCGAAGACTCTCTTCACGGAATCAACGCCGGACGTGCAGCTGGAGCAAAGGTGATCGGTCTCACCACAACAAACAAGAGCGAGGTTCTCACCCCGCTCTGCAATATGGTTATCGACGACTTCGTAGGCTTCAGCCTCAAAGACATCGAGTCTTTATAACTTGTTGAGTTCCTTGTTCATCCACTCGACTCTGCGATCGTAGAAGTCCTTCAGGAAAGCGACTTCCGCTTCGTACGAGCCCTCTGACGGTACTCCTACCCAATCCACGACCTCATTGATGTCCCACACCTCGAAGTTGCGCTGCTGAGCCTTGTCGAGGATCTTCACCTGCTCATCAATGAAGGCAGAAGTGGCCTTGATCTGCGGATAAAGCTCATTCCAGCGGTTCTTCAGTCTGGTCGCAAAAGCAGGATCCTTGAGCATTCGGTTGAACCAGTTGTGTCCAGGAGTACAATCCGGCTTGTAATCCTTGATGTAGAATCCCTCCGGATCGCTGAGCCAGCCTGTGTTGCCGAATGTCAGGTCGAAGTCCCAGAGATGATACATCTCCAGCTTTCCGCCCTTCTTCTTGGTGATGAACGAGCTCTTGCGAAGGTTGCCGTCAGTGTTCTTCGCAAGTTCCTGAACGATGTAGTAATCAATGAACGAGTCTACATCGATGTATTTCGCGTATCCCTTTTCAGGGTCTGCACGATTTGCATCATCATACAGCACTGCCTCGAAATCCGCGAACCACTGGGTGATTTCATTGTACAGTTCCGCAGAAGGCTCCTCCGGGTCGCTGAACATCATCGGAACGCCCATTCCGGTCCACCAGCAGGTAGTCTCATCCTGCTGCTGCTCGATCTCGAGATATACATCACCCGCATCAACGTCGATGTTCACCCTGTCCTTGTGCACCTTCTTGTGCTCACACAGAGTATAGACGCCCTGATACTCATTGTTCAGATACACATCCACGCTGTACATATGCGGTGTCCAAGAAAAGTCGCAGATTTCCGACAGCCTCATAGCCAAGATGTTACGCACCAGCGTTCTGTCCGAATAGTTTGCAAGTATCGCCCACTCCTTGTCTGCGCCCATTCCAAAGATCGAAGCCTTTTCCTTCAGCTTGATCTTGTACGGCTTCTTAGGGAAGCTCCAGGTCGAGTTGCCTCGTCCGCGGATGCCCATCGGCGCCGTGAACTCAGTGACATCGCTATACAGCTTTTCCGGATCCTTGATGGTTATCGTACCGTCCACATAGTTCTCCTTGTCATAGATGCCCTTGCCGCCTGTATTGATATAAAGGACAGGAATATTCTGACGGCGCTGGAGTTCCTCCTCCGCAACCTTTGCGGCAGACTTGAATCTTAGGAGCACACGGTTGCTCAACTGCATATAGAGATCAGTCGAATCGAAATACACATAAACAGGCTGCGCCTCCTCTTTCGGAACAGAGGTCGACTGGGCCTTGATTCCCAACACTAACCCGTCAACCGACCAATAATATGTACCC
>JAFYXE010000008.1 GCA_017546275.1 Bacteroidales bacterium
CTGGTTGTAACGGAACTCAGGAGCCATAATGACACCCTCGCTCTTGTAACCGATGTTAACGATAACCTCTCTCTTGCTGATGGCTGTAACAACACCCTCAACAACTTCACCCTCTACTACCTTAGAGAGTGTCTGGTTGTACTGCTCAGCGATTGCCTCAACTGAACCGCCGTAAACATCTTCGTTCTCGAATGCATCCCAGTCGAACTCCTCAGGAGCTACTGAAGCGTTGAGAACTGCCTTCTTGGTTTCTTCTACTGCTGGAGTTACCTCTGGAGCAACCTCAGCAATTGTCTTGTTTTCTTCCATTGTAATTGATTAAAAAACAAACTAGTGGGTTAAACATTATTTATAGTGCCTGCCTCCGCGGCGCCTTGAAAAGCGTGCTTCGGCCAAAAAGCGCGCAAAAATATGTATAATTTTCCGATTATCAAACATTTTCGTGAATTATTTGGTCACTTCATCAATCGTTGACCAGCTGTTCGTCCGAGAAACTGTAGTATGAACGCCCTGAGACGATTACGTGATCCAGCAGCTGGAGATCACAGGTCTTCAGAGCCGCCCCTATCTCCCTTGTCTGGTTTATGTCATCCACGCTCGGCAGCGCGTTTCCGGAAGGATGGTTGTGCACGAGTATCACAGCCGAGGCCTTCCTCTCCAGAGCCCTTCTCAGCACCACCCTTTTGTCCAGCACCGTGGAATCCTGGCCTCCGCTGCTCATCATCTCTTTCGCAATGAGCCTGTTCGCCCTGTTCAGGAAAAGCACCCACAGTTCCTCGTGGTCAAGATGACGCATTATCGGCAGCATCACCCTGTATACCCTGTGAGGCGAATCCATCCTCGGAGCCTCCTCGTGCCCGGCCTCTTCCGCTATGCGCCTGCCTATCTCGAACGCCGCAGCCACCGTCACTGCCTTGCCGGGACCTATCCCATTCACCTCGCACAGCCTGGCGACAGGCATCGAGGACAGTTCCGTCAGCTTCCCGTCGGCCGTCCCAAGCAGCTCCCTCGCCACATCAACGACATTCCTCCCACCCGTACCGGTACGGAGAAGAATGGCCAGCAGTTCGGAGTTCGTCAACGCCTTCGCTCCCTTGTCCATCATCTTCTCCCTCGGTCTTTCCTCAGCACATAGTTCCTTCATTTTCATAATCTTACGTTTTTGCGCAAAATTATGTACGCAACACGGCCTCCGCAACAAAATGTGACGAAGGCCGCGAAAGTTTTTCTCTTTTTTAAAATTATTTCTTTTTCTTTAAATCCTAAAGCTCCTTTCTGAGTCTTGCCTTAGGAATTCCGAGCTGATCGCGATACTTTGCGATGGTTCGACGGGCAACCTTGTAGCCCATTTCAGTCATCTTCACCACCAGTTCGTCATCAGTATAAGGCTTGTGCTTGTCCTCATTTTCGACGCACTCCTGAAGAGCCTTCTTGAGTTCTCTTGTAGAGACCTCTTCGCCGTCCTGGTTCTCCAGACCCTCCGAGAAGAAGTACTTCAGGGAGTAGATACCGAAGTGAGTCTCGATGTACTTGCTGTTCACTACTCGTGATACAGTGGAGATGTCGAAGCCGGTCTTCTCGGCGATATCCTTCAGCACCATCGGCCTGAGATGAGTCTCGTCGCCGTCGATGAAGTAGTCGTGCTGGTAATCGATGATCGCCTGCATTGTGCTGGAGAGAGTGTTGTGGCGCTGCTTGATAGCCTCGACGAACCACTTGGCAGAATCCAGTTTCTTCTTCACGAATGCAGCGGCCTCCTTCTTCTCCCTTTCAGAAGAATTGGCGGCCTCGATAAGGATGTCCGCATACTTCCTGTTGACTCTGAGTTCAGGCACAGAGAAGCGAGGCATAGACAGAATCAGCTTGCCGTCCCTGTACTCGAGCTGGAAATCCGGCACGATCTGCTGAGCCTGATCGGTATATGTATCATCGATCTGACCTCCTGGAGAAGGGTTGAGCTTAAGGATCTTGGACATAGCCGCCTTGAGCTCCTCCTCAGTGAGGTTCATCCTTGTCATTATCTTCTGGAAGTGCTTGCTGGTGAATTCATTGAAGTGATTCTTCAAGATCTTCACAGCATTGTCCACCTCCGGACATTTATGCAGATTCTTGATCTGGAGAAGCAGGCATTCCCTGAGGTCACGCGCACCCACTCCGGCAGGCTCGAACTCCTGGATGATCTTGAGCATATCCAGAACTTCCTGCTCGTCGGTCTCGATATTGGCCCTGAACGAAAGGTCGTCCACGACACTGTCGATGCTGCGGCGGAGATAGCCGTCATCGTCAAGGCTGCCTATGAGGAAAGAAGCCACGGCATACTGGTGTTCCGTAAGATTCCTGTATCCCAACTGCTCCTGAAGGCTCTGTGTAAAGCTTTCCTTAACAGAGAAGGTGTTGTACTGCGGACGTTCGTCCTTGCAGTAATTGTCAGACCTGAGACGGTAGCTAGGGATGGAATCATCCTCCTTGTACTCGGAAAGGGACACCTCTCTAGGTGCCTCATCCTCCTCGGAAGACGACTGGACATCCTCATCCAATACAGGATTCTCCTCAAGCTCCTTTCGTATTCTCTGCTCCAGATCCTGGATAGGCAGTTCGATGAGCTTGATGGTCTGAATCTGCAAAGGAGACAGCTTCTGCGTCTGCTTGAGTTCTAACCCTTGTTTCAACATAACACTACTACCACTTTTATTGAACCTTAGGACGAAGCACGCAGAGCGTGTCGACCACATATGCGTTATCCTTGTCAACTACAGGATACTCGATGTTCTCCTTCACGACGAACGCACTTGGGAAAGCGCCCTTGATGCGTGTCAGAAGCGCCATCGCCTCCGACTTTGTCCTGCAGTCGCCCACTGTAACCTTGAAGTAAGGGTTGGTATAGGTTCTGTATGCAGGTATGTCGTGATACATATTGACGAACTTCTTGATAGTCTGTTCAGACTCGACTCTGGCTGTCTGACGGTTGTCGAAGAAGATCCTGACGCGGTAACCAGCCATTGTCCTTGTTCCGTTAGCTGCGATATGCGCATTCATCGAATCTGCGATGACGTCAGACTGCGACACGTCCACAAGGGTGAACACGTTTTTGCCCACCAGCGTAGAGTCGGCTGCTGCAGCCGGTCTGTACACCAGTGTATCTACATATTCATATCCTTCGGGAACAGTGATCTCCTGTGCGCCGGCCTCGGACGAAGCCATAGAAATGAAGACAAGAGACAGAATCAGAGTTACGATATGGGAATTTTTCATTTTTCAGTACTTTCCAAAAGTTTCTTTACAGGTATATCATTAAGTTTTATGACCTTGGACACTCCTTTCTTGAGTGTGACACGCGCCGAAACGTCAAGCATACATTCTCCAAGGACCTTTTCATCAAGAAGGGCCATCAGTTCAGACAGACCGACACCGGACGCTATCGTAACCTTGGCCTTCAGATGGTATATCTCAGCCGACCTCGCCTGCAGAACAAACGGGTCCATCGCGACCCTACCAAGAACCTTGCCAGAACGCTTCAACGCTCCATCGATTTCAGACAATCCGATCTCAAAAGCAGGGTTGTCGACACCTACGGCAAGGTGCACATAGACTCCGGAGAATCCTGCAAGGCTGACGTTCTCCACTTCTACAGAAGTGACGCTTATCTGCTTGACCTTGTTGCAGCTTGTGAGGCAGAGCATCAGCGCAGACACCAGCACAAGTGCGATTTTTCTCATATATTTTTTCACAATAAACAATTTACATCCTCGCAAAGATAACTATATTCGTTTAAAAATCCTATCTTTGTTTTTTGTTAGAAAAAGACGTATACGACATATATGAATACCAGAAACATAAGACCTTTGACAGACCCTTCGAAGCCGAAGGTGTACATCGAGACATACGGATGTCAGATGAATGTCAATGACAGCGAAGTGATCCTGTCGATTCTCCAGGATGCCGGCTATGTCCTTACCGAGGACATCGAAGAGGCAGACATCATCCTTGCCAACACTTGCTCGATCAGAGACAACGCCGAGCAGAGGATCTGGGGCCGAATCGACCAGTTCAAGCTTCAGAAGCGCAAGAGAGAAGGAGTGGTGATCGGTATCGTGGGATGTATGGCGGAGAGACTCAAGTACAAGCTGCTCACAGCTGTTGACCTTGTAGCCGGTCCCGACTCGTACAGAAGCCTTCCTATGCTCCTCGAGGCAGTCGCCCCAGGCAAGCCTCAGATCAACGTCCTCCTTTCGCACGAAGAGACTTATGCAGAGATTTCACCTGTAAGACTTGACAAGAACGGCGTTTCTGCGTTCATCTCGATTATGAGAGGATGCAACAACGTATGTTCATACTGCGTGGTTCCTTACACAAGAGGTGCTGAGCGCAGCCGTGACCCATATACAATCGTAGCCGAAGCCGAGACTTTATACGCCAACGGATACAAGGAGGTTACACTTCTCGGCCAGAATGTAGATTCATACTACTGGAAGGATCCGAACAATGCCGGAAAGGACGTGAACTTTCCTCAGCTTCTTGAGATGGTGGCGAAGATCAGCCCTGAACTCCGTGTCAGATTCTCGACTTCACATCCTAAGGACATCAGCGACGAGGTGATCTACACAATGGCAATGTACGAGAACATCTGCAAGCACATCCATCTGCCTGTACAGTCCGGCAGCAGCATTATGCTCGAGAAGATGCGCCGCAAGTACAACCGCGAGTGGTACCTCGAGAGGGTAGCGAAGATCCGCAGCGTGATTCCTGACTGCGGTCTTACCACAGACGTGATCGCCGGCTTCAGCGGCGAGACAGAGCAGGACCACATCGACACCCTCACCCTTATGGAGCAGGTAGTCTTCGACTCTGCATTTATGTTCGCTTATTCGGAGCGTCCGGGCACACTCGCATCGAAGAAATATCCGGACGACATCCCATACGACCTCAAGACTTCAAGATTGAACGAGATCATCGCCCTCCAGGGACGTATGAGCCTCAAGAGCAACGAGAAGGAGATCGGAAGAGTCCTCAAGGTTCTCGTGGAAGGTCCGTCAAAGAAGAATCCTGACGAACTCTGCGGAAGGGCAAGCAGCAATAAGATGTGCGTATTCCCTTCACGCGGCGAAAAGGCAGGAGACTACTGCGAAGTGGAGGTAGTATCGGTAACATCCGCTACCCTCATCTGCAAGAGGATTGACTAACAAGCATATACCACCTATGAAGAAGTACATACTTGCCCTTGATCAAGGTACAAGCAGCTCAAGGGCAATTGTCTTTGACAAGCAGGGAAAGACCAAGGCCATTTCTCAGAAGGAGTTTACCCAGATATTCCCGAAACCGGGTTGGGTGGAGCACAATCCTATGGAGATCTGGTCTTCACAGGCTTCAGTGATTGCCGAAGCGATCACTTCGATCGGCATCAACGGAGCCAACATCGCCGGCATCGGTATCACCAACCAGCGCGAGACCACCATCGTGTGGGACGCCGAGACAGGTGAACCTGTATATAACGCCATCGTATGGCAGGACCGCAGAACTTCTAAATACTGCGACAAGCTCAAGAAGGAAGGCAGAACCGACTTCATCCGCAACAAGACAGGCCTCATCATCGACGCATACTTCAGTGCGACAAAGGTGCGCTGGATACTTGAGAACGTGGAGGGTGCAAGACAGAGGGCAGAAGAAGGAAAACTCCGCTTCGGAACGGTAGACAGCTGGCTTGTATGGATGCTTACCAGAGGCCAGGTACACACTACAGACGTCAGCAACGCATCCAGGACTATGCTCTTCAACATCCACACTCTTGAGTGGGACAAGGAGCTTCTCGACCTCTTCGGCATTCCTGCTTCTATGATGCCGACAGTCAAATCATCAAGCGAAATCTACGGATATACCAAGGCGACCCTCTTTGCACACGAAGTGCCTATCGCAGGCATAGCAGGCGATCAGCAGGCTGCCCTCTTCGGCCAGATGTGTACTGAGCCCGGATCGGTCAAGAACACATACGGTACCGGCTGTTTCCTCCTTATGAACAGCGGAGAGAAGCCGATTATGTCATCAAACAATCTCCTCACTACAATTGCCTGGAAGATCGGCGACACAGTGAACTATGCTCTCGAAGGAAGCATCTTCGTGGCCGGATCGCTCATCCAGTGGCTCCGTGACGGACTGGGAATCATCAAGTCATCCAATGACATCGAGAAGTTGGCGAAGACTGTCCCCGACAATGGAGGCGTATATTTCGTACCTGCACTCACAGGTTTGGGAGCACCATACTGGGACCAGTATGCTAAAGGTTCGATCTTCGGTCTGACAAGAGGAACGACTGCAGGCCACATCGCACGTGCAGCATTGGAGGGCGTCGCATTCCAGACTATGGACATCGTGAACGCAATGGAGAAGGACGCCGGATGTCCTCTGAAAGAGTTGAAGGTGGACGGAGGTGCATCACGTAACAACCTTCTGATGCAGTTCCAGGCAGATGTGCTCGGCACATCAGTGATCCGACCTAAGGTCACAGAGACAACGGCGCTTGGAGCGGCATACCTTGCAGGACTTGCTGTAGGATACTGGGAGAGCATCGACCATATCAAGAGCCAATGGGGCGTGGACAAGGAGTTCACTCCACAGGCTGACGAGGATGCAGTTGCAGCGCTCAAGGAGGGCTGGACAAACGCCATCAGCAGAACTCTAACCGAAAAACAGGCATAAGACTATGACACTTCTTACCAAATGCATCTTCGAGTTCATCGGAACTCTCGTTCTTATTATGTTGGGAGACGGCGTATGCTGCGCTACAAGCCTTGACAAAAGCAAGGCGAAAGGAGCAGGATGGGCAGTAGTGACTATGGGATGGGGACTTGCAGTTATGTGCGGAGTCTTTATCGCAGGTCCGTACTCAGGAGCTCACCTGAACCCTGCAGTCACATTGGGCTTTGCCCTTGCTGGCCAGTTCGACTGGTGCGCTGTACTTCCGTACATTGCGGCACAGATGCTTGGAGGTTTTGCAGGAGCTGTCATCGTATACCTTTTCTATAAGGATCACTTCGACGTGACAGAGGACACCGGAACAAAGCTCGGCGTATTCTGCACAATGCCGGCGATTATGAACAAGGGACGCAATTTCTTCTGCGAGTTCGTTGCCAGCTGGCTTCTTGTATTTGTGATTCTTGCACTCGGCAACAAGGAGAATCTTCCTGAAATCGGAATGGGAGAACTTGGAGCTTTCCCAGTGACTATGCTTATCGTAGCGATCGGTATGTCTCTCGGAGCCACCACAGGTTATGCCATCAATCCGGCGCGTGACCTTGCTCCACGAATCGCACACGCTGTGCTGCCAATCAAGGGCAAGGGGCCAAGCGGATGGGAATACAGTTGGGTTCCTGTCGCAGGTCCGATCTGCGGAGGCCTCTTCGCCGCCCTCACATACATCTGGATCTACTAGAAATAAAATAACCGCCTCTCGATTATTCTATCGGAAGGCGGTTTTTCTTATCGTAATCTGCGAAGGAATCAAAGGTGTATTGCCAATCGGATCCGTATGCCAGTTTATGGATACGGTACCAGATGGCTTTGCGGGACGGAGCATTGAACTGTCCCTGGTTCTCTTTCATTATGCTGGTATAGGTAGGACGCCATACTCCAGAGGAATAGTCAAGTGCGCCTTCGTACAAGCCTTCCGGCTCAGCTGCATAGCGTTCATCTGACAGTATATCTGCCCATTTTACTGATGAAGGATCATCTGTAAAGTCTACATTTCCATACCATCCGTATGATTCGAAATTCTTGATTTTCTTCTGGACTTCTGCTGTCACGGACATTCCGTTCCGGCCTACATACTCGTCAGCCAATTTTGCGAAGCCGTGTCCTCCGGCCTCGTGCTGGATGAGGCCTCTGAAGTCCATCTTCAGGGTAACCTTAGGAATATATGACACAGCCTTGCCGGACGCCCAGTCTCCGTTACCGGATGTATACATATAGGTAGAGCCTCCGAACTGGTCCGAATTCACAACAGTGATTACAAGAGCTTCCTTCAACCTGTCGGATGACAAAGCCTTGAGAGCATAGCTGAAGCATCTCTCATCATTTCCGCTCATAGATGTGCCTTCGCCGTATGTAACACCGAGGGCTGAACCATCTTCGGAAACCACGGTTACCATATACACATTGAAAAGATGCCTATAGGTGCTGAACGGCTCTGTCTCGAAGAAATAATCGGCAGCCTCATTCATCACCTTGGCATATGTGCCTTCCGAAATCGACTGTGCATCGTAGGAATCGCCCAGAAGCACGATATCGATGCCGTTTCCTTCAGTGGCAGTCTGCAGGATTGTCACCTCTCCATCTACGACATCAGGATACTCTACAGGAGGAACGGGGTCCGGATCTGGATTTGGATCCAGTTTTCCGAATGCAGTCTCAAGCACTGCAATCACGTCCTCTTCAGTACCGGTTACCGGATTCACTACATAATATCCGTCAGGGTCGATGAGAGCCACATTGCTGCTGATGAAGTCTGACACAGACTGGTTGGCGAACGCCAAATTATAGACACAAGGCCAATCCAGTCCCAGATGATGAAAATTGTATGGCTTCTGTGTACGGTACACCAATACTCCCAAACCATCACCCTTGTAGTTCTCATACCACCAGACTATCTCCGGATCAGGTTCATCGTCATTGCAGCGACACAGGAGAGTATAACTGTTGGACTGATATATGCCTTTAGTATAGATCTGCTGTGTTCCGTTATCATATATGTAAGCCATATTCGGAGCATCAATTCTCGAACCGGTAAGATCAAAGCCTTCACCGTTCTGCGGAAGGATGTATCTCATATACACCTCGAAGAAAGGATTGTCGCACACTTCGTCCGGTATCCTGCCTGACAACCGGTTGCCGTGCAGGTGCAGTGATTTGGATTGGCTTATCAGATTCGTATATGATGCAGGTATAGTGCCGGTAAACTGATTGTCATACAGACTCAAGGACCTGAGATTCTTCGCATATGCAAACACTTCAGGGAGTTCTCCGGAAATCTTATTCTTTGAAAGATCGATTGAAGACGAGCATATGTCTTCTGCAGACTCAGGAACATCAATGGACTCCAATTGACAATCATATAGCCCAACCACATTCAGACGGAAGATTTCTGCTGGGAGCGTGCCGGATATAGGATTGCCATAGAGAGACAGGTTCTGCACTTCCGCCAGATCACCTATGGACTTTGGCAAGCTGCCTTTAAGGTTGTTTCGGGATAGAGATACGGCGTATACCTTATCCCCTCCGGTCTGATCGTCCAGCTCCTCGTACGTATAGATTCCATACCACTCTGAAAGCGGTCTGTCCGAGCACCAGTTCTCGTTGTTCTTCCAGTTGTCACCGTCGGTGCTGTTATACAGGTCAACGAGAGCCTGTCTGACCTTATCCACATCCTGTGATTCCGGATCAAAGTGCTGATAAATGTTGTACACCACCCTTGCAGTGCCGTCAAGAGCCTCCGCTACGACATAAGCCCATCGAGACTTTCCGTAGTTCGGATCCACAGTTATATAAAAGGTCCTCAGTCCGGCATCCTTTGTCTTTACGATATGCACCCAATCAGTATTGCCCTCCACCTCGACGTCGAACTCCTTGTTGTAGATGAAGGTCATAATCAGATTTCCGCCAGACTGAGCGACAGATGTATAAGTGCTGTATCTGTTGAATGCGTCATAAGGGTATTCAAGATAACCGATTGTCCCTATCTCATACACCAGAGACTCCGACTGGACACTTGATGTCGACATTGAAGACAGGTGGAATCGTTGAGCTTCGTTTTCTACAACAACATAGAAACCCTCTTCAAAGACAGTCGGAAGGACAGCGACATAATAGTCGCCAGGTTCAAAACAGTTCCCTTTCGGCTTCAGGACTGCATTGGATGCTGAATTTGCAAGCGGATAGACTTCCTTTTCGGGATCGTTGCAATCTACATAGAATTCTCCTGAGATTCTTGCACCACCCTGCGAAATGATTGAGATTGCGCTGATCTTTCCGGCATCCGGTGTGACGGTGAATTTCAGATAAGACACGACGCTCTCAAAATTCAGGCTCATATCATCAGATGAGGTCGAGGCAACGGAAATCGCAGTCCCCTCAGGTATGCCGCCTTTTACGGCAGTCTGGACAGTCGGAATGTTCAGAGCAGCACCGGACTGACCGTCAGGCGTGAAATACTCCAAGGCAGAAGCCGGATACACAGCATAGTATTCCTCGCTCTGCATCACCTTTCCGGCTGCCTTGCCGTTCTTGAGTTTCAACGGAGCTTCAGCTCCGCTCACCGCTATATGATCATTGCCGGACAATCCCAGTTCATCGACTATGCTGCCCTCCGCAAAGGACACTGCAAAAGAGGATCTTGCAATGACTCCGATCTGCACCTCCCTTTGGCAGGACAGGGCTACAGCAATCATTGCAGAAAGCAAAAGGATGAATCTAAGAAAAGGTTTCACAGCTATTCCACTTCACTTGAGTTCTTCAATGCAACCTGGATGGTTTCATCTACAGGCATATAGAAGCGATAGAAAGCTTCCTGGTCGAGTTTCGAATAACGTCCTACGAGGGCATTGACCTGAGGCATCATATATACAGCCGTCTCCTTCCACTCGCCGCCTGACGGTCTGATACCGTCCACTCTTGCCGCATAGTCCAGGAACTGCTGCTCAAGGTCGATGTTCTTGAGATACTGCTCAAGCTTGGAGAAGTCATCGATCTTTGTCAGCTGCGTTCTATATTTGTCGAACATCGCCGATGCGAAGCGCAATGGAGTCGACTTACGGGTACACTTAATATAGAAATCTGTAGCCTTTGTAGTATCGATAGGCACGAAGATATCCGGAATGATACCTCCGCCTCCATACACGCGACGTCCCTTCATTGTATAGAAGAGCGCAGTTGAATCCACCTTCATACTGTCGGCGGAAACCATTTCACCGTGCGCATACCTCTCAATGATGTCATACTCGTAATCCTTGTCATAAGGCTTCTGGATGCATCTTCCTGAAGGGGTGTAGAAACGCGACACAGTAAGACGTATTCCAGAGCCGTCCGTGAAGTTGATAGGCTCCTGTACAAGACCCTTTCCGAAGGATCTTCTTCCTACGATCACACCTCTGTCGTTGTCCTGGATGGCACCCGAGAATATCTCGCTGGATGAAGCTGTACCCTCATCGATCAGGACTGATATCTTCACATCCTTGAGCTTTCCCCTGCCGTCAGCATCGAACGACTGACGTGGTCTGCGAAGGCCTTCCATATATACGATTTCTTCTCCCTTCTGGAGGAACTCGTTGGAAAGCATCAGCGCCTGGTCGAAATATCCTCCTGTATTGTCCCTGAGATCGAAGATCAGACGTGTCATACCAAGAGCGAGAAGCTTGTCAGTCGCCTCGGTAAACTCCTTGTATGTAGTCCTTGTAAATTTTGAAAGCTTGATATAACCTGTGTGGTCATCGATCATAAATGCCGCATCAATGCAGTGCACAGGGATCTTGTCTCTTGTTATCTCGAAAGGAATGAGTGCACCGTCACGGTTGACAGTGATCTTCACCTTTGTGCCGGCAGGACCCTTCATCAGTCTGATCATACTGTCCTGAGGAGTCTTCATTCCTGCAATCACCTTTTCTCCCACCTTGATGATTCTGTCGCCCTGGGTAAGACCGGCCTTCTCGGAAGGACCTCCCGGTATCACGCCAAGGACAATGGCAGTATCGTTCGGCACGTTGAAAGTGATTCCGATGCCTTCGAAATTGCCGGAAAGTTCAGTCTCTGACTCGGTAAGTTCCACAGGTGGGAGATACACCGAGTGAGGGTCAAGCTTGGCAAGGGCAGCAACGACAGCCGCGTCGGTCATACCCTTCATATCGATTGTATCGACATAGTTTTTCTGAACCTCCTGAAGAATGAGGTTCAGTTTGCGCCAACGGTTGTAGTCGCCGTCGAAGCTTCGTCTTTCATAGACCTTACCTGAAAGTAAGGTAATAAGCACTCCCAAGACAATGCCGAGGAGTGCTATAAGTATACTGTCAATGTAACGCTTCATAAAGTCAGTCAACCTGTTCCACTTCAACTCCTGCCCTTCTCAAAAGATCGATTCCGTCGGTCAGACGGTACGAGTCGCGATACACGACCCTCTTGATGCCGGCCTGGATGATGAGCTTTGCACATTCCATACAAGGAGATGCTGTAACATAGAGCGTAGCATCCTTGCTGCTGTTGCCGGACTGAGCCACCTTTGAGATCGCATTGGCCTCAGCGTGAAGCACATAAGGCTTTGTCACGCCGTTCTCATCTTCACAAATATTTTCAAAGCCTGAAGGTGTGCCGTTATATCCGTCGGAAATGATCATCCTGTCCTTGACAAGAAGTGCACCCACCTGACGGCGCTTACAATACGAATTCTGCGCCCATACACCGGCCATTGCGATGTAGCTCTGGTCAAATTTCTCCATATTACATTACATATATTATATCCCCGGACTGGCCGGGGACGTTCATTATCTCTGGTAAAGATATCTCTTGATGCTCTTCTTAGGAGTTCTCTCGAAATCCTCGGACATCACTTCGATCTTCTTCAGACGTGCGTAGTTAGGAAGGATAGTGTTGAGCTCTGGGAGAGTTCCCTCGATGAACTTCACAAACGCCTCCTGATTCATTCCCTCTTTTGCGCCCTGCGGGAAGTCAGGGTAGATGAGAGCTGTAAGTCCGCCGTCATCCTCCACCACGAGAGAGTCAACGACATAAGGCTGGCTGTTGATCACAGTCTCCACCTCCTCAGGATAGATGTTCTGGCCGCTAGGACCGAGGATCATACACTTTGTACGTCCCTTGATGAAGAGGCAGCCGTCCTCATCGAGGATACCCATATCACCTGTACGGAACCATCCGTCCTCTGTGAACACCTCTGCAGTAGCCTCTTCGTTCTTATAGTATCCGAGGAACACATTGTCACCCTTCACCTGAATCTCGCCAGGGACATTTACAGGATCCGGTGATGCGATGCGCACCTGCATATTAGGAGCAGCCTTTCCGCAAGAATAGAGCTTCTCATCCTTCCAGTCATCGTAAGTGATGATAGGAGCACACTCGGTCATACCGTAACCAACTGTGAATGGGAATCCCATCTTCTTGAAGAACGCCTCAACCTCCTTGTTGAAGGCCGCACCTCCTACGATCACCTCGTAGAACTCACCGCCGAATGCGTTCACAAGCTCAGTGTTGATCTTGTTCATAATGATCTGATCGAGTCCTGGCACCTTCATAGCGAACTTGATGCCGGCTTTCTCAAGTACAGGCTTCACCTTGCTCTTGTAGATCTTCTCGATTACGAGAGGAACCGCGATGACAACGCTAGGCTTCACTTCTGAAAGAGCCTTCATAATCACCTTAGGGCTTGGAAGACGTGAAAGGAAGTGTACGTGACAACCTACAGAAAGCTCATACAGAACCTCGAACATAAGGCCATACATATGCGCACAAGGGAGCATTGAAACGACCTTTGAATTATGGTTGAGCTGAGGAAGAACTGTTCTACCGAAGTGGATGTTTGAAAGGATCGCACGGTAAGGGATCATAACACCCTTCGAAAAACCTGAAGTTCCGGATGTGTAGTTGATCACAGCAAGCTCGTCACCCGAGTCCTCATAGTAGCTGATCATATGCGGCTCGAATGACTCAGGATACTTCTTTCCGAAAAGCTCGTTGAGATGTACCTTCGCCTCGTAGATCTTCTCATCCGCAGCATAGAGGATCTTGAAGTTGTTCACCTGGATGATTGCCTGGATATCAGGCATTTCAGTCTCGGTAAGGCCTTCCCAGATAACCTCGTCCACGAAGAGGATCTTTGCCTCGGAGTGGTTCACGAGATGGTGGATATTAGCCGATTTGAACTCGTGAAGAAGCGGAACCGGCACAGCTCCATATGTCATAGTCGCAAGGAATGCGACAGCCCAGTTAGCCTGGTTTCTTGAACAGATGGCTACTTTGTCTCTTTTCTGGAGTCCACACTCCTCGAACATAATATGGAGTTTCTCCATACGTCTTGCGAGGTCGCGGAAGTGAAGTGTCTCACCCTGGTAGTTTGAGATCGCAGGGCGGACCCAGTTCTTTTTGAAGGACTCTTCAAAAATCTTGTTAACTGATGTAAATTCCATAATATTCAAATAAAGTACACAATTTTCTATTTCAATGTCACGGTACGCACCTTTCCATCGTAGCACTGTACTGCTACTGATGCAGCGTCCCTGACTTCGATACTGCTGTCCGGCAGTATCATTTCCTGTCCCTTGAAGGTCTTCACCGGAGTGCCGCCGTCAAACGGGAAAATGAGTGTCTGGATCGAAGTCCTTACGACCCAGAATGTCTTTCCACCCACCTCAAGTCTTTCAGGAAGAGACTTAATGGTCTCGTCAGCCGTGATACCGAGCCAGGTAGACGGCTTGCGTCCCTTGAGATTGTACATCTCTATCGTATTGTCCTTATGAAGGACCATAATGTTGTATGCCTTTGTGCCACGGAAGTCATATACGTCAGGACCGACAAGGATTTCCTTTCCGAGATCCACAGGGAAGCCTGTAACGAATCGTCCAAGTCTGTCGATGAGATATATGCTGCTCTCCGCACCGAAGAGTATCTGGAGCTTGCCGTTTGCATAGAAATCCACGTTGTGAGCAGTTCCGCAAACAGGCTTTCCGAAAGGTACTCCCCAAAGTCCCTTTCCTTCCTCCTCCTTCAGACAGAGGGCACCGTTTGAGTTCTGATAGAAGAGGTTCATCTTGCCAGTACCTGAATTCTTGACACGGAACGGTCCTTCAGGAACGACAACAACTGTATCTCTCTCGTGCTCAGGGGCTTTTGTCCTCTGAAGAGTAAGCTTATGGATAGCCATATCCGTCATAAGCCTGTCTTTCTGCTTATATACAGTCATCACCGCAGGGCAGAAGTCAGCGCCATCGGCGGCAGTCGAAACTGCCTTGTACATCTCAGGTGCGAGCAGCTTTGCAAGCATTGCATCAGCTGCCTTTACGTTGAGATAGGCCACAAATGCAGACGGTCTTGCCGCGATGAGATCCTGCGCACCGGCGTCTGCCATATACTCCTTGAGAGAGTATTCGGTAGCTCTGCCGTCAGCGAACTCAGCCACAGCCTTGCGGCTTCCTGTAATCAGCCAGCCGTCAACATATACGAAATGGGATTCATCCTTCAGCTCAAAGCGCTTTCCAAAGTAAGAAGCGGCGTAAGAAGGGAACGCAAAGTTCAGAGCCTCAGGAGTATAGTCATCGAATGAGGTAATTTCAGTTCCACGGAAGAGAACTGTATCTTTCTTGCTCAGTCTGAGCATATTAACCACAGACGGATCTGCGGCATCGCCAAAGACTGCCTGGGCAACCTCAGTGACACCCAGACGTCTTACAAGGTCGGCAGGAGCGACCTTCTTCTGTTTCTTGAGCTCATTCTGTCTGAATCGGAAATCAGAGAGTTTCTGCTTAGAGTCAAGGTACGCCTCATATGTAGAGGTGAACGACTCCACATCCTTCATCGAAAGGGAAATTGCAAAAAGAGTATAGGATGGAAGGATGTCAGACATTGCGGACGAAGACACTGAAGACGAATTCAGTACAGTCATAAATTCAGCCGCATCGCTGTCTGTGATCTGGAGGCCGGACAATGTCACGGCAGAGCTTCTGCCGAATGACAGCGCAGCCCATTTTCCCATAGTGCCGAGGAAACCGGCGAATTCCGAATATTTCTGCGCAGACGACTTGCCGAATCTTTCATTGAAGTACTTCCTTCCGAACATCGAAGAGAAGAGCGGCTTTGCGTGAGCATAAGAAACAAAGAGTACATCATTTCCCTGCGCGCTTCTGGCAGCATCCGCGAAACCGGAAACTTCCATAACCGACAGAGACTGCTCAAGATGTCTTTTCGAGGCCTTGACCAGCGTCTCGGTTTCGGCCATAATTACGATTGAACGGTCAGCGATCTCCCCTCCGCATCCTGTGTTAGAGCAATCCACATATGCGACCTGAAGGCCCTGTTCGCGGCCGAAGTCCATCAGGACAGAGGCTTCTGCCGAAGGTTCGGGGGAAGCAGACCCCGCATCGAAAATGTAGAGCGGGGTCAGTTTACCCGAATAGTGTAGTGAGAACGCCATCGGCGCTCCTGCAAGAGTCCCGAGCCCACCGTCAGCCGCCAACTTCGACAATGCAGCCGGGAATCGGAACCCGGCAAACGACTGCGAAGAAAGATCGCTGATATCAGAAAGGCAGCATACGGCCACTGCATCTGCAGGGACAGCAGGCACGAGCATATAGCGTCCCTCTTCAGGAACATTGCTCGGAGTGTCCTTGTAAAGTGCAAACACGGCGGCAGCAACTGCTGCAGTCATTACAGCCAGTGCGACAAGACAGAGTATGAGGGACTTCCTGCTCATTATTTTACTGCAATAGCTTCGATCTCAACCTTTACACCGAGTGGAAGAGCAGCAGCCTGGTAGCACGCTCTTGCAGGCTTGTCACCTGTGAAATACTCTGCATAAACCTCGTTTACTGCCTTGAAGTCAGCGATGTCAGCGAGAAGTACAGTTGTCTTTACCACGTTGTCATAAGTCATACCAGCCTCCTTGAGGATAGCACCGATGTTCTTGAGCGACTGATGCGCGGCAGCAACGATGTCCTCCTGAACCTTTCCATCAGCAGGATTTACAGGAATCTGACCTGAAATGTAAAGAGTTCCATTCACTTCAATGGCCTGTGAATATGGGCCCACCGCCTTAGGTGCATCTGGAGTTGCGATTACTTTTTTCATAACGTTATCATTAAATTAGTATGTAACTTTTACTCTACGTAAAACATACAAAGATAATGAATTATTCGCATATATAAAACAAAAAGAGCCAGGCTTTTGCCTAGCTCTTTTCCGTAGCCCCGAGCAGAATCGAACTGCTATCTAAAGTTTAGGAAACTTCCATTCTATCCGTTGAACTACAGGGCCATCAA
>JAFYXE010000082.1 GCA_017546275.1 Bacteroidales bacterium
AAAGGACGCATACGACTACATCGACTATGCGATGGGATGGGACAAGACAAAGAGATTCCCTCTCTTCGTGAAGCCTTCACGCAAGATCAGCGTAAAGGACGTGGCTGACGTTATGCGCGACCACTACGAGGGCACTCCTATGGATATGACCCAGGACATCGGAGCAGGCGGAAACGCACTTCCATACCGTTGGAGACCTATGGGATTCGAGCACAACGGAAAGGAGTATATGAACGAGAGAGCGATCGCTACACAGCAGACAGGATTCTGGTTCGTGGGACAGTCACGCGGATGGCTTCCTGACGAGATCGGAGGCGTCAACTGGTTCGGTTGCGACGATGCTGCAACTTCTTATCTTACTCCTATCTACACTTGCACAACAGAGGTTCCTGAGTGCTTCCGAGTAGGCAACGGTGATATGATCACCTACTCTCCTACTTCAGCATTCTGGATGACCAACCGCGTAGCAAACGCCTGCTACAAGGCATACAACATTATGTTCCCTACTGTAGACGCAGCCATCGACGCTTGGGAGACTGAGATGATGGAGGCTGTCGCAAAGGCAGACGAGCAGGCTCTCGCCCTCTACAAGGAGGCTGACCAGAAGCCACGCAAGCAGATCCGCCGCAACGACAAGTGCCGCAAGGTGGTGGATCCATACACTTCAGTACGCGACTACCTCACAAAGTTCTCTGTAGACAATGCACAGAAGATCTTCGGCAAGTGGGTAGAGCTCGAGCAGCTTCTTCTCGTGAAGTTCATCGACGGAAACGTGAAGGCCCAGAACGAGGACGGAACATTCGTTACAAACGAGCACACAGACTGCATCCCTGCCAAGATCACTCAGCCAGGCTACACTGCAAAGTGGAAAGAGGCTGTAGCAAACGATCACGGCAAGGTCGTTGAAGTGAAGTAATTTCCCAGACACGGCAGATGACAAGACGACTTCTCATAATGCTGCTGACCCTGTTTGTCGCAGCAGTTGCATCGGGCGCTCCGAAGGGGCGCCTGGTAGAGGGTCGCGTCTTGGAGGCAAAGACCGAAGCGCCAGTTGTGGGAGCGGCGGTCAGGATAGGAAACGATTATCTCTGGACAACCACAGACATCGACGGAAACTTCACGTTCGAGAATGTGCAGCCGGGCGGATATGTGCTTGAGGCTTCCTGCCTCGGCTATGTAAACGCCTCGGTTGAAATCGATGTCAGAAAGGACGTCGTGGACATCGTGCTGAAACTGCACGAGAGTTCTCTCGCCCTTGACGAGGTGGTGGTCACAGCGCAGAAGGCGAAGGACGGACTCGGTACGTCCCACAGCCTCGGCCGCGATGCTCTCAATCATCTGCAGCTTTCGAATACGACAGATATTGCGGCTCTGCTTCCGGGCGGAAAGACCGTGAATCCTGACCTTACTACCGAAAACGCATTCTCTCTCCGCGAGGGAGGTGCCGCCACCGGAAACGCCGCCTTCGGAACGGCCGTGGAGGTGGACGGAGTGAGACTTGGAAACAACGCATCCTTCGGAGAGATGGGAGGCGTGGACACGAGAAGCGTGGCCGTAGACAATATCGAATCCATCGAGGTCATTACCGGAGTGCCGTCCGCAGAGTACGGAGACCTCAACTCCGGAATGGTCAAGATCAACACAAAGAAAGGCCGCACTCCTACGAATGTGACCTTTGCGGTAAACCCGCGCACATACCAGGCTTCCGTTTCAAAGGGCATTGACCTTCAGGAAGATAACGGAATTCTCAACCTTAGTGCGGAATGGGCACGTGCAGTAAAGAAGCTCATCTCACCTTACGAATCATACAACCGCACAGGAATAACGCTCAACTACAGCAACAACTTCGCGAATTCGCTCCGCTTCGAGGCCGGCTTCTCCGGAAACATCGGAGGAATGAACAGCAAGGACGATCCGGACGGATACACCGGAGAGTACGAAAAGGAGCGCGACAATGTGTTCAGGGCGAACACCTCGCTGAGCTGGATGCTGAACAAGGACTGGATCACAAACCTGAAGTTCGATGCATCGGTGAACTTCAACGACAATCTGTACAGGTTCCACAAGTACGAGTCGTACGCATCGAACCAGCCGGCGGTACACGCGGAGAAGGAGGGTTACTACATTGCAGACCGTCTTCCTCTGACTTATTTCTCGGACCAGATCATAGACTCCAAGGAACTTGACTTCGCCGCATCGGTGAAGTACAACTGGCACAAGCGCTGGGACGGCTACAAGAGCGTCCTGAAGGCCGGAGTGCAGTGGAAGGCCAACGGCAACGTGGGTCAGGGAGAATACTATGAAGATCCGTCGCTGGCCGCAAACGGCTACAGACCACGTCCTTACACCGACTATCCTTTTATGCATAACCTTTCGGTGTATGCGGAGGAGGATATCGCGATCCCTGTCGCCGAGACCAAGCTTGAGATCACTGCCGGTCTTCGAATGGAGAACGTGTTCATCAGGAACTCCCTCTACAACAACAAGACCACCTTCTCGCCACGATTCAATGCGAAGTGGCAGCTGGCGGACGGTCTTTCTATCAGAGGAGGCTGGGGAATCACTGAAAAGCTGCCGTCATATTACATCCTCTATCCAAAGCAGGAGTACCGTGACATCCAGACCTACGGATTCTCGCACGGCGAGCAGACAAGCTACATCTATTACACTCAGCCATACACGGTAGTGTACAATCCGGATCTCCGTTGGCAGCGCAACAGCAACTCGGAGTTCGGAATAGACGCATCCTTCGGAGGCTTCAAGATGTCTCTGGTGGGATTCTACAACATCACCAAGGGTCCGTACAATTTCCAGAATGTCTACGAGGCCTATTCATATGACATACTCCAGCGTCCGGAGGGATTCACTATGCCGGACAACCCACAGATCATTGTGGACGAGCAGACAGGAATGATGTATGTCAGAGGCAATGACGACGAGTACTGGACACCTATGGAAGTGAAGGTGACAGACCAGACCTTCGCAAAGTCCACAAAGCAGAACAACGGTGCCGACGTGAAGAGGGCCGGAGCCGAACTCATTGTGGAATTCCCTGAAATAAAGCCGCTCAGGACCACTTTCCGACTTGATGCGGCATACACCTACACCAAGTATCTGAACGAGCAGCTGTCCGCATATTACCAGAACGGATGGTCGCACACATCGTTGCCTAACCGCTCATATCAGTATGTGGGAATATATGCCAACGGCGGCAGCAACACAGCCGTGGCCAACGGAAAGACCACACAGAACCTTGACGCAAACCTTACGGCGATCACCCATATCCCTCAGGCGCGCCTCATCATCACCTGCAGGCTGGAGGCGACAGTCCTCCGTCGCAGCCGAAACCTCTCGGAATACAACGGGGCAGCATATGCCTTCACCGTGACCGAGGACGGAAACACTCCTACCGGAGGCAACATCTATGACGGAAATTCATACACTGCCGTGTACCCTGTCTCATATATGGACCTTGACGGCAATGTGCATCCGTTTACGGCAGCAGAGGCTGCCGATCCGGCATTCGCCAACCTCATTATGAAGTCCGGCAATGCCTACACATTCGCACAGGACGGCTACGGAATGTATATGTCAGCCAATCTGAGCATAACCAAAGAGATAGGAGACCACGTGTCGCTGTCGTTCTTTGCAAACAACTTTACCAACTCGAGGCCATATGTCAAGTCGTTGGCTACCGGCGTGGGAGCGATCTTTACACCTGCCTTCTACTACGGCCTCACCTGTAGACTGAAATTTTAGAATGAGAAAGATATTATACATAGTGTCAATGATTCTCCTGGCGGCCGGATGTGCGGACATCAGGGATGTCAATCCGTACGAAGGAGGATTGCACACCCTGACTGTAGCGACCGTGTGGCCGGAGGGAGACATCGTGCGCAG
>JAFYXE010000083.1 GCA_017546275.1 Bacteroidales bacterium
ACATCAGCGACCTCTCTTGGAACAAGATCAAGCATCCATCAGAGCTCGTAGCAGCTGGTGACGCTATCGAGGTTGTTATCCTTGACTTCGATGAGGAGAACCACAAGCTTTCACTCGGCCACAAGCAGCTCCTTCCAAATCCTTGGGATGAGATCGAGGCTAAGTACGCTGTCGGTACTGTAGTTGAGGCTAAGGTTGCTTCAGTAAACGAGAAGGGTGCTGTAGTTGAGCTTGAGGGTGACGTTGACGCATTCTGCTTCAACAGAGAGCTCGCTAAGGAGGACGGCTCTATGCCAGTAGCTGGTGAGGTTCTCACTTTCAAGGTTACTGAGCTCAAGAGAAGCGCTAAGAAGGCAACTCTCTCACACGCTAAGACTTACGCAGCTGCTGTAGAGGAAAGAGCACAGAAGGCTGCAGCTGAGGCTGACAACACTAAGAAGGCTGTGAAGAAGATCAACTCAAGCGTAGAGAAGACTACTCTTGGTGACATCGACGCACTCGCAGCTCTTAAGAGCCAGCTCGAGAGCAAGTAATTCATAATGAATTTCACTCTTAATGTTATGGGCACGGCTTCGGCCCTGCCCACAACTGAAAGATATCCAAGCGCCCAGGTACTTGACGTACGTGGGCGCTTATTTATGATGGATTGTGGAGAAGGTGCACAGATCCAGTTGCGCAAGGTAGGCGTGTCCTTCCTCAGGATAGAGCATATCTGCCTGTCGCATATCCACGGTGACCATATCTTCGGCCTCTTCGGTCTGCTTTCCACTATGAGTCTTCTTGGCAGAAGCGCTCCGTTGAGGATCTATGCTCCAAAGACATTCAGGACGATACTTGATTTCTTTATGATCCAGTTCGGTGAGGGAGTGCAGTTTGAAATCGACTATGTGGAACTTGATATGAAGGAACCGCAGGTCGTTTATGAGAACAGGACTGTGGAACTCCTTGCCTTCCCGTTGAATCATAGGGTGGAGACTTTCGGATACATCATCCGTGAGAAGATGCCGCCTTTCAACGTACGCAAGGAAGCTGTGCAGAAATATGCCCTTACTTTGACTGAGATCGGAACCCTCAAGAGGGGAGAGGATGTTGTAAGGGAAGATATCGTGATCACCAACGCTGAAGCGGCATATAGAAAGTATAAGCCACGCAGCTACGCATACTGCAGTGATACGGCTCCGTTCCCTGAACTGGCAGAATGGGTGAAAGGTGTAGATCTGCTTTATCACGAGGCTACATTCCCTGCGGATATGGCCGATATGGCTGAGAAGACCTTCCATTCCACAACTTTGCAGGCTGCGCAGGTGGCGAAGGATGCCGGTGTCGGCAGGCTTCTGGTGGGCCATTATTCTTCACGTTTCCCGTCAGTGGAGTTCTTCCTTGATGAACTTCGCTCTGTCTTTCCGGAGAGTCACCTTGCTTCGGACCTGCTTGAAATTGAGATATAATTAGTATCTTCGCGTATTATGAAACGAATCTCAACATTGTTGGCCGTCATTTTCTGTGCGTGTGCGCTTTCGGCCTCTCCAGATAAGGAGAACAAGTCTCCTCAGACTATATATATAGAAAGGTATTCCGCACTCGCGATTGAGGAAATGTACCGTTCGGGTGTTCCTGCCAGCATCACGCTTGCACAGGGTCTTCTTGAGTCAGGCAACGGCCGTTCGGAGCTTGCGGTAAATGCAAACAACCATTTCGGCATCAAGTGTCACAACAAGTGGACAGGAGCCAAGGTCTATCACGATGATGACGCCAAGGGGGAGTGCTTCAGAAAGTACGATACTCCTGAGGAGTCGTTCAGAGACCACTCGGATTTCCTCAGATACAGAGACAGGTACAAGTTTCTTTTTGACCTTGAACCTACTGACTTCGAAGGATGGGCGTACGGTCTTAAGAAGGCCGGATATGCGACTGACCCTCAGTATCCTGCAAAACTCATCCGTATCATCAACGAGTATGAACTTCATCTCTTTGATCGTCCGCAGACAAACGATGAGGTGAAGGAGGAGCCTGTAAGAGTGCTTCCGGAGTCTCCGGCTCAGATCGAGCAGGTGAAGCCTTACCACGGTCCACGCCGCGAGGTCTTCCGCTTCACTCTGTCTCGCCAGCTGTATTCGAAGAACGGTGTGCCGTTTGTTTATGCAGTTGAAGGTGAGACATATGAGAGCATTGCAAAGGGATACAATCTCTTTACAAAGGAGATCCTGAAGTTCAATGACCTCAAGGAATCACAGCCTCTCCGTCCTGGTACAATGGTGTACATCCAGGCAAAGAAGAAGGCTGCCGCAGAAGGACTTGACAAGCATATCGTCGACGGAGAGACAAACCTCAGGGACATCGCTCAGAGATATGCGATCAAGCTTGACAGACTCTGCAGGATGAACGGTATCTCCAAGGACTATGTTCCCAAGGACGGTGATGTACTGATGCTCAGAAAGAAGTAATTGACTATGACAGTGAAGGCTAAGATATTGCTGGCTGCAGCCGTAGTTGCTGCAGCGGTCGCGACAGTGGGGGGCATTGTCGTCGGCAGATACTATGTGGACAACAAGACTCCGAACTTTACAGAGGACTATGTTCTTTATGTGTATCCTGATATGACTGCACAGCAGGTTATGGATTCACTTATGCTCCGCGCAGGAACCGTCCGTCCGAAGAGCCTCGAGCGTACATTCGCCAAGATGAATGTAGCCGAGCAGATGAAGCCGGGTAGATACATCGTCGATGCAAGCTGCCCAAGCATCTATGTGGCGCGTATGGTGGTGTTCGGCTGGCAGACTCCTCAGAAGATGACCCTCTCAGGTACCATCAGAACCAAAGGTTCATTGGCGAAGAAGATCGGAAATCAGATGATGGTCGATTCTACTGCGATTGCTGATGCTCTGAACGACGAAGCTTTCCTCGCGTCTTACGGCTTCACTCCGGAGGATGTGTTCGGCCTTGTGCTTCCTGATACATATGAGATGTACTGGACTGCTTCCGTAACGGAGATCTTCGACAGACTTAAGAAGGAGTATGATGCATTCTGGACTCCGGAGCGCGTGGCTCTGGCTGAGGCTCAGAAGCTTACCAAGAAGCAGGTGTCTGTGGTTGCGTCGATCGTTAGCGGAGAGACTCTCAAGGCTTTCGAGTATCCGATCATCGCGGGAGTTTATCTCAACCGCTATCGCAAGGGTATGAAGCTTCAGGCGGATCCTACAATCTGCTTCTGCTACGATTACAAGCTGGACCGAGTCCTTAAGAAGCATCTTACAGTGGAATCGCCATACAATACCTACAAGTATGCAGGTCTTCCACCGGCTCCGATCAATGTTCCGTCAAAGGCTTGTCTTGATGCAGTCCTGAATCCTGATACTCACGGATACATCTACTTCTGCGCGAATGCGGCATTTGATGGTACGCACAAGTTCGCGGTCACATACACTGAGCATATGAAAAACGCCAGAGAGTTCCACAAAGCTCTGACGAAACGTAATAAAGAGAAAAGAAGCCGACCCAAAAGGGTCGGTTTCTTGCGTTCTATATGGTGGCATTGAGTTGTCGGAAGGCTCCGCCAGAGTTCCGCTCCGCTCCATCCACCCTTCGGAACTTCGTTCCTTCGGGAG
>JAFYXE010000084.1 GCA_017546275.1 Bacteroidales bacterium
GGACGGCATCACAAGAGAGGTCGAGGTGGCTCAGTATCCGTTGGAGTACATCACCAACCAGCAGGGATGGTATTCTTACAGATCTGACTTTGCGACAGATCAATATCCGTCACCGACAACATATGAGTACAGGGGATCGCGCAGAGTTGCAGTAAACTGGAGCAGCAACAGCTGGAACTACTCGACATCGGTACAGCAGAATTATTTCTTCGGATCGAAGGTCGCTGTACAGAAGTCAAACGGAACATCGACACTGTACTACTACTCTTGGGGTCAGAACTCCAATTCGGTATCTACAAACGCAGGTAATCTCGGTTCTCTCAACAATGCCAGAATGTACCACGTGCAGATTACAGCGTCATCAGGTAAATATATAGTGGGTATTCCGCAGCTTGATGCAGACGGATTCACTGATGGCGGAGCAGACAATGCAAAGCTTGTATCGCCTTCATTTATGATCGCATCTCAGCTTGGAGCAACCCAGGCGCCTACTTCTCAGGAGCAGGCTGAAAGACACTGCAGGGAGTATGTCGAGGTTTATGATCCGGACGGCGATCCTGCGACAAACAACGCCATCCATTATGACGACTGGAGACTTCCTACCGCAGCGGAAATTCAGATCATCATCGATTTCCAGTATGTCGAGAATGCTGCGATGGATGAGGTGCTCTCAGGAAGATATTATTGGAGTGCTACCGGTCAGATCGGAAATCCTCAGTCGAGCAGTTCAAACGGCACCCAGTCTGCAGTCCGTTGTATCAGAGACGCTTATTAATAGACAAGTCCTTTAAAAAGAACAGATATGAAGAATACGATTAAATATATGATTCTCGCCCTTGCTGGGGTAATTGCTCTGACAGTTTCTTGCCAGAGAGAGGACTTGCTCGGACCAGGGCTCAATGCACCTGAGGGTTACAAGACCCTTCAGTTCGCGGCTCAGGTGCCTGATATGGCTTCCGTGCAGACAAAGGGCGTCGATCCTGACGGTCTCGGTGTGCAGCAGATGACAGTGTTCTGTTTCGACGAGAACAGCCTCTTCATCACTACTGTGACAGCTAAACTTGTACAGGATGCCGGCAATCCGTCTTTGACCGGAAAGTTCATAGTGACCGTTCCTGATCATACAGTGACTCTCCAGCTTGTCGGAAACCAGAACCTCACCTACTTCAAGGAGGACAACTACCGCGGTATGTCGGAGGTGGCCGTAATGTCGGCTCTCGAGGCTTCTGCAGGACGTATGATCTACTGGGCACGTGAGACTGTGGAGAACCTTCCGAAGTACAACTCAACATCAAATCCTATCAAGCTTCTCCGTAACCAGGCCAAGATCACTCTCAATGTCGAGAAGTCAAGATCTGCTTTCCAGCCGGAGGGATGGGTTGTAGTGAATTCCAACGCATTCGGTACAGTGGCGCCTTACAGCCCTGATCACGGCGGCTTCGTGGCTCCGACACTCCAGGATCCTTTTGTGACCCTTCCTGAAGACAAGTCGAAGCTCGGTGACTATCTTGATGTGACAAACGCAGAAGAAGAATACATCTTCGAGACTGAGAACACAGAAGCAGACCCTATCGATTTCATCGTAAAGGGAAAGAACGGCACAAACGGCAAATCTCTCTATTACCGAGTATCTCTCATCGACGAGAGGGGCGACAATGTGATGATTATGCGTAACCACCATTATGTGGTGAATATCGTTGGTGAACTCCACTATGGACAGGAGACCTTCATTGCAGCTCTTGATGCACCTGCAACCAACAACGTATGGGTGTCTATTTCGGACAACATCGCAGAGGTGATGGATGCGGAGTACAGACTTACAGTAGATCAGACATATGTTGTTATCGGCGAGGATGAGTTCAAGAATCCGAACGACTACGTGCTTACATATCGTCTTGAGAGCTTTACAGCAGGCGAGACCCTTACTCAGGCAAATGTAACCTGGATGGACGGCAACAACGTTGCTCTCAACAATTTCTCGCACACTTTTGACGCGTCTACAGGAATCGGAACCGTAACCGTTTCCCTCAATGATATGGGAGATCTCCAGAAGCGCGAAGGAACCCTTTTCGTGAAGAAGGGACGTCTTTCAAGAAAGATCAAGGTGGTGACTGTAAAGGAACAGAGCTTCGTTCCATCGTGGATTACAACAAACGTCTACGGAGGTGCAACAGGTGAGAACATCACGATGATGTTCACTATTCCTGAAGACTGCCCACAGGAGCTTTTCCCTATGGATGTGCTCGTGTCTGTGAATGCCCTTGACGTACGTAATGAGTCGGGAATGGTTCTCCCTGTCATCCGCAAAGGCGACGATGGCTATGGCGAGGACAACGGCATCGGATACAAGTATGTGCTTACAGTGAACGGAACAGGCGTTCAGCGTCTCTATCTGGAGTCTATCCTCAATCACGAGACAGGTGATGAAGTAGACGTTACAATCGAAGCAAAACACTTTGCTTCCCTCACCAAGACCGCCACATTCAAAGCAGACGTGAACCAGTGGATCCTTATCCACAACCTGATGTCTTATTCGGCTGTGCAGCCTGCTGATGAGGTGCTTTATTACTACCACGTTCCTCAGAAGATCAACGCTGTTGTAGAGTTCCCTACACATCTGGGAAAGAACATCTCTTGGAATGCAGACAATACTGTTAAGGACTTTGATTCAGTGACTCCGGCAGCGAACGACGAGTTCCTCCTTTACTCTAAGTCGCTTGATAACGACACATCTGCTGCAGATCAGGATTTCACATTCTACACTGTGTCTAGCGAACTCTGGTCTACCGGCGGTAGAGTGCTCGGTTTCAAGAGAAACATCGACGGGTCTCAGGGACAGGGTGCTGTATATCACTTGATCACCAACACTCCAAGAAGTGCAGAGGTTGTACGAGTAGCCTCAAATCCTAAGGGTGCGGTTTCAGTGACAGGAAACGGTACTTGCAACGGCGACCAGTTCCGTTCGGCAGTCTTCGAGCTTGCGAACTATCATCCGTTCCACTTCAATGCGAAGATCAACGGACAGGGTACGACAGTGACCGGAGAGGCCAACGAAGTTACAGATAACGTGATGTTGACATATGTGCCTAACCAGAAGGTTACAATCAGCATCGATGTGACAAGCTTCGACTATGTGCACAGAAACGGTACAGTTGCAACTGTGGATCCTTTCGGAACAGCATTCGACATCTATATCGACGCACCTATGCTCGTGCTTGACGAGACTGACGCGCTTTACACAAGCGGCAAACTTGAGAAGGTGGCAGGCGTTGAAGGAAGATTTGTATACCACGTTGACGCTTCGAGAACAGTTGAGGCTCAGTATGGTACAAACGAGACAAAGAACCTTGTGTTCAAGACCAACGGCATCGTTACAGCAGGTCAGATCACCATTACTGCAGATGATACCAAGGTCGTATACTATGAGAAGAAGTTCAAGCTTCAGAACAGTTCGGTGACTGGAACAATGCAGTTCAGAAACAAGGCTACCGGTGCGATCGCCGCAGTCCCTGCTTCGTCATTCGTTCCGTTCGAGGTATTCCCTACCTACAACCGTATCGGTACTGTGACAGTATCTGACGGAGGCCAGTTCGAGCTTCGACTCAGAGACGAGTATGAATATGACTGGAACACAGATGACGTCAAGTTCCAGTATGCGGCACCGGACGGAACCCTCTATGAGAAGGTATATGGCAGCTTGAGCGCCCTCTATTCTTCACTGTCGAGTCCAATCATACTCGAACCTGCAAACTAGCAGCCTAACACACTCTAAATAACGTTCAGCGCAACCACCCCTAGGCTGAGTCCATTCGGACGGGGTGGTTGCTTTTTTTATTCCCCGTTGCAGCGCAACAGCCCCTGTGAAGTTTGCCAAATTGGAATAATAGTTTTAATTTTGAGAGATTTTCAAATTTTTCAAAAGAGATGACTATTGCTAGAGAATCTTGGGGTGTCTCTCCTTGCGGAAAGGAAGTTGTTCTTTACACCCTCACAAACGCTTCAGGTGCATATGTAAAGCTTTCAAACATCGGTGCAGGCATCGTTGCCGCTGTCGTGCCGGACAGAGACGGCGTCCTCGCTGACGTTGTTTTGGGTTATCCGGATGCTGCAAGCTATTTCGGTGACGGACCTTGCGCAGGAAAGATTCCCGGCAGATATGCAAACAGAATCGCTCTCGGAAAGTTCACACTTGACGGGGTAGAGTACACCCTCCCTGTCAACAACGGCCCGAACCACCTTCACGGTGGTCCTGACGGCTTCCAGAACAAGGTATGGGAAAGCCGTGAGCATAATGGAGGTGTAGAGTTCCTTTACTACTCGGAGGACGGCGAAATGGGCTATCCCGGAGCAGTGAAGACTGTTGCCCGCTATGAGTGGACAGAGGACAACGAACTCCGTCTCACCATCACTGCAGAGTGTGATGCTCCTACAGTGATCAACCTTACAAACCACGCATATTTCAACCTTAACGGAGAAGGAAACGGTACCATTCTCGGCCACCAGCTCCGTCTCAATTCATCAGAATACCTTCCTACCGACCAGACTCAGATTCCTCTAGGAGAGAGTGCTCCTGTTGCGGGGACTCCTATGGATTTCGTAAATCTCAAGACTGTCGGACAGGATATCAACGCGGATTTCGAACCGCTCAAGATCGGCAAAGGTTATGACCATTGCTGGGTTATCGACGGCGCAGAGCCAGGCCAGCTTCAGGACTGTGCAGAGCTTTATGCTCCTGAGAGCGGACGTGTCCTTGAAATCTACACTACACAGCCTGGCGTTCAGGTATACACCGGCAACTGGCTTTCTGACAGCCCTATGGGCAAGAACGGCCACAAATACGAGGACTACAGCGGCGTAGCCATCGAGTGCCAGAACTATCCGGACGCGCCAAACAAGGCTGACTATCCGTCGGCAGTCCTCCGCCCTGGCGAGGTCTATGACGAGGCCATCATCTTCGCATTCCGCGTACGCTAACCTTCATCCCTGAATGAACGGGGACCTAACCTTATGACCAATGAAACAGTACATCGAACTCCTTAAACATATCCGTGAAAACGGAACTATGAAGAGCGACCGTACCGGCACCGGCACGCAGAGCGTCTTCGGATATCAGACAAGATATGACCTCAGCGAAGGTTTTCCTCTTCTTACTACAAAGAAGGTGCACCTGAAGTCCATCATCTACGAACTTCTCTGGTTCATCGCCGGTGACACCAACGTGAAATACCTTCAGGACCACGGTGTGACAATCTGGGACGAGTGGGCAGACGAGAACGGCGACCTCGGTCCTGTTTATGGCCACCAGTGGCGCAGCTGGCCTACTCCGGATGGCGGTACCATTGACCAGCTTTCCAATGTCATCAACCAGATCAGGAACAGCCCGGATTCACGTCGTATGATCGTGTCTGCGTGGAATGTTGCTGAGGTCGAAAAGATGGCTTTGCCTCCTTGTCATTCGCTCTTCCAGTTCTATGTGGCTGACGGCAAGCTCTCCTGCCAGCTCTATCAGCGCAGTGCAGACGTGTTCCTCGGAGTGCCTTTCAACATTGCATCTTATGCGCTTCTTACAATGATGATCGCTCAGGTGTGCGGTCTCCAGCCAGGTGAGTTCATCCACACTACAGGTGATACCCATCTTTATGTGAACCATTTCGAACAGGTGGCTCTCCAGCTTACACGCGAGCCTCGCCAGCTCCCTAAGATGAAGATCAATCCGGATGTGAAGAGCATCTTTGACTTCAAGTACGAAGACTTTGAACTTGTGGACTACGATCCGTATCCACGCATTCCTGCTCCGGTAGCAGTATAATATCGTTCCTATGGAAAAGTGCATTATCGTCGCAATATCCGACAACAACGCCATCGGCCGTAACAACGAGCTTCTCTGGCACATTTCGGAGGACCTCAGGTTCTTCCGCCGCACCACCCTTGGCTGCCCTGTGATTATGGGCCGCAAGACCTTCGAGTCCATCGGCCGTGCCCTCCCGAAACGCGTGAATATCGTCGTTTCGCGCGCATACAGCACAGCGGAGGAAGTGGCGGTAGTCGGCTCTGTGGAAGAGGCTCTGAACCTCGCTGAAGAGACAAATCTCGAGAGGTGCTTCGTCATCGGAGGCGGACAGATATATGCACAGTCTCTTCCTCTTGCGGACACGCTTATCGTAACCCACGTGCATACGGTCATTGAGGATGCCGATACATTCTTCCCGGAGATCGACCCGGATATCTGGGATGTGGCAGAACGTTCGGAGATGTTCAAGGATGAGGAGACAGGTTATGAATTCGAATTTGTAAAATATGTCAAGAGATAGTTTCGGCAGCAGATTCGGAGCCTTGCTGGCAATGGCCGGCTCCGCAGTCGGTTTAGGAAATCTGTGGCGTTTCCCTTATCTCGTAGGAGAAAACGGAGGCGCCGCCTTCATTATCATATATGTCATCCTGAGTTTTGTGATCTGCCTTCCGATCTTCATATCGGAGTTCGTGATCGGACGACGCAGCCAGGAGAACGCCTATTCTGCCTTCCGTGACCTTTCCGGAGGTTCTGCGTGGCGTTGGGTAGGTCTCTTTACCATCTTCGTTCCGATGGTCGTCCTGTCGTATTACAGCGTCATCGGAGGCTGGTCCATAGAGTATCTTCTCAAGTCCTGCACATTCTCTTTCACAGGAGGTGCTTCACAGGCGTCGATCAATACTTTCTTTACGAATTTCGTGACCTCGACCTGGGGCCCTCTCGCTGTTCATACAGCGTTCCTGTTTCTGACTATGCTGATCGTTGTTGTCGGCATCAAGGACGGCATCGAGAGATTCAGCAAGGTGATGATGCCTCTGCTGTTCCTTATGGTGCTTTCGATCGCGATATATTCATTGACTCTTCCGGGAGCAATGGCCGGTGTGGACTATCTTTTCAACCCGGACTTCTCGAAGATTACAGGAAAGGCTTGTGCAGCCGCATTGGGACAGGCGTTCTTCTCGCTTTCCCTCGGCTTCGGCACCATATTGACATATGCGTCTTACGTGGACAAGAAGGAAGACATCCTTTTCCAGAGTACGGCGACTGCGGCGTCTGACCTTATGTTCGCGCTCGTGGCCGGCCTGGCCATTATGCCTGCCGTCTTCGCCTTCGGCATCAGCCCTCAGGCCGGTCCAGGCCTCGTTTTCGAGACACTTCCTTATGTGTTCGGACAGATGCCTGCAGGCGGTCTTGTGGCCATCCTCTTCTTCCTTGCCCTTCTTGTAGCTGCCCTTACATCGTCGATTTCGATGCTCGAGGTAGCTGTGGCATATCTCGTTGAGGAGAAGAAGATACCGCGCATATGGGCTTGCGTCATCCTGTTTGTGATCTGCTGGGTGGTGGGAGGCCTCTGTTCGCTCTCCTTCGGTCCGCTCTCTCACATCAAGATTGACGGAGGCAACCTCTTCGACTTCTTCGACAATCTTTCGTCGAACATCCTGATGACTCTCGGCAGTCTGCTGACAGTCCTCTTTGTTGGCTGGCGTCTCAGGAAGACCGATGTCTATGATGAGTTCACCAATGGCGGTACACTCAGCCGCAACGCCAAGATCTTCGGCGTCCTCTGGTTCCTCATCCGCTACATCTGTCCTCTCGCCATCGCCATCATTTTCCTTTCAGGCCTTTTTGGTTGATTTTGCTGCACTCTCCTTTTCCGGTGTTGGTTTCTCCGTGAAATGCAATCAACTGACACTTAGATACTTACAGAAACTGCGTGCTCCCCTTTGGCGGCACGCAGTTTCTGTAATTCGCTGACTTGTAGTCAGTTACATTTCACGCTAATTACGCTCGGAATTTAAGGATTCCTGCGAGGGAGGCGAGAAGGAGGAGGATCAGGAGAATCGAGCTTGCGCGTGAGATGTTCTCTCCGAGCTTGTATGAATCCGGCTCAAAGCGCATAATGAGCTGACCTTCTCCCTGAGGGATGATGGCAGCGCGGAGCATCCAGTCTGCACGGAAGAGGTCGATAGACTGACCTTCAGCAGTCGGCTGGTAGCGGCCGCCGCTGACCTTGCCATATGAACCCGCTGGCTCGATCCAGGCCTTCCAGCCCTTTGGATAATAGATCTCACTGAATACAGCTACACGGTCCGCATCGGTGCTGAACGCATAACGGAGCTCGTTAGGAGCGTAGTGTGTCAGAGCAATTGATGGGGACATCTCGACTTCACTCGATGTGAACGCCTCCTGAGCCCAACTGAAGTCCTTGCCGATGATGGCGGTGTTGCGGAGGTCGGCGTACTCAAGGAGAGCGATCTCCTCATCAGGAGTTGCAGCCGATACAAAATCCGACACGAACCAGCAGTTGCCGTATGCGTAAGGATTTCTTACAGGAGAGAACTCGGCTCCGAGGATGATATATTTGCCGTTGAGCATAGACACCACCTTCAGTTCCGGAAGACGTGCCTCCACATCCTGGACAGTCACCGCATTCTCGACTGCGTCATAGACACGGTGGATTTCATTTGTGATATACTTCTCGATAAGGTCCTGATAGCGCTGGAGCTTCACAGGGCTGTATCCGCCGATGCACTTGTGGTGGTAACTCTGGATAGCGTCGTTGAATGTGTTCACGCTGATGTCGAGAACGCGATAGTGAGGATCTGTGTCCTCGTGGATGATCTCGTCTACAGGACGTGTCTCATAATGCGCCGTGAAGGCTTTAGGAGTCACGAAGTGGCTCTTGTTGAGGTATCTCTTTCCGACAGGAACCAGGTCGAATACGACAAGGAAAATCACAGCCACAGCGACGATGGTCATTCTGCCCTTTCTTACGAATGAACCCTCCTTTCCGACAGCGTCTGTCTTGGCAGGTCGCATCGCCCAGTACAGGAGTGCTCCGACGATGGTGATCATCCAGAACGAAGTCCAGGCGTCGCCCTTCAGGAGAGCCTGTCTGTCAGCCACGAGTGCGTCAACGAGGATGTCAGGCTGGCCTGCGTCCACAGCGCCTGTGAATGTGCCGGCGATGCCTGGCATAAGGGCGCATATGAGGCAGAAAAGGCCGGTGAATGCGTAAGCGATCAGAGCGCCTTTCTGGAACTCCTTGAGCGAGTATTTCTCCTTGAGCACCTTGTCGAGGGTGTAGAATCCGAGCAAAGGAAGTGTGACCTGAAGCACAACCAGGGCCATAGATACTGTCCTGAACTTGTTGTACATAGGTGCGTACTCGAACCAAAGCTTGGTGAACCACATAAAATGGTTGCCCCACGCAAGGAAGACAGCAATCACAGTCGCAGCCACGATCCACCATTTCTCTCGTCCCTTGCAGAGTGCAAGACCGAGTACGAAAAGGAAGATGGTGATGCATCCCATATACATAGGGCCGGCTGTGAACGGCTGAGGGCCCCAATAGAGAGGCATATGTCTGAGTGTCTGGCGGAGGTTAGGCTGGCCGGCTCTCTTGAGCAGCTTGCCGGTCTCCGAGTCCACGTCAAGGGCTCCCGATGACGAACCTCCGTTGAAGTTCGGGATGAGCAGGTTAGGCATTTCGCTGATGCCGTATGACCAGGCAGTCGCATAGTCGAGGTCGAGACCTCTGTCATTATGGCTGTCGCTGTCCGCTGAAAGTTCCGAACCTCCACGCATAGTGTAAGGTGTGTACTCGTATGTAGGGATGAGCTTGTTTGCATTTGTTGCGATGCCGACGATTCCGATGCCGAGAAGAAGTGCGGAAGCGATGAAGAAACGCTTCATCATCTCGCTGCGGCGTGCCTTGTCGATGCAGATGTAGATGAGCTGTCCGATGGCGTAGGCGAAGATCACGATAGCAAGGTAGTAGGTGATCTGAAGGTGGTTGGCCTTGATCTGCATACTGAGGGCGAGTGCGAAAAGCGTCGCTCCGAGAATGGTCTTAGGCAGCCACTTCTTCCACGAAGCCTCCTGGCAGATGGACAGTGCCGATCTGTATGTGAATATCACTCCGGCGAGCACCCAAGGGAAGTAAGCGATAGCCTGCATCTTGGTGTTGTGGCCCACCTGGATGATCTGCATATTGTATGAACAGAACGCGATCGCAATGGCTCCAGCAATGGCCACAAGCCTGCTTGTGCCCATAGAAAGCATCAGCAGGAAACCTCCGATCAGGGCTATTAGCAGATAGCTGGCAGGGCGGCGTCCCGTGAGCAGGAAGTCATAGATGGCATCTGTCCAGTCTCCTTCGAAGCTGTCGATGGTAGCAGTTGTCGGCATACCTCCGAACATCGAGTTTGTCCAGGCTGTAGGGTCTTCCGGATGCGCCTCGTTGTAGGTCATAGCCTCGTTGGCCATACCTTTCCAGGAAGCGATGTCGCTCTGGTTCACGATCTTGCCGTCCAGCACGTAAGGTGCGAAGCCGTAGGCCAGTCCGATGAAAAGCAGGAGGATGCCTGCATATATTCCGATGTTCTTCAGTAATTTCTTGTTCATATGTACGGTAAATATGGTGGAGCTGTGTCGTTTTTTGCCCGAAAAGCGTTACAGCTATGCCGCTTTTGGTTGATTTTGTCTTGTTTTGCAGAGAGCTGTGTCGTAAAAATGCCCAAATGAGGTACAGCTCTGATGGTTATACGAGTTTTTCAAATAATTGTGCCATTCGACGGGTGAGATTGCGGCGGGTGAACTGCGAGATGTCCGCATCATCCACTGTGAGTTTTCCCGAAAGGTGATTCTGCCAGCAGAGATCGATGAATCTTGCGATGGACTTCTCGTCCTCCCAATCCAGCACGAAGCCGGTCTTTGTGGTGTTCAGGATCATAGACATCGCTCCGTCTGTCTGGCCGATGCCGAGCACCGGTCTCCAGGATGCGAGATATTCGAAGAGCTTTCCGGGAAGCACGGCCTTGTACTCCGGCTCCTTTCTCAGCGGAAGAATCAGCAGTGAAGCCTTGCGCTGCTGCTCGATCGCAGCCGCGTGCGGCTGGTAACCCATATCGTTGAGGTTTTCGCCGAGTCCGGCATCGATGATGGACTGCACGATCTGCTCGTCAGTCTTGCCCACGAGCTTTATCTTGAGTGCCTTTCTGAAGTCCTCGCACTTTGCGCATTTGTCAGCAAGCACCTTCCAGAGTGTGGTCGGGTTGCCGTCTGCTGCGAAGAGTCCGGTGTGGGTGACGATGAAGTCTTTGCCTTCTCCTCCGGCAGCCTCCTCGTATTTTCCATAAGGGAAATCGCACTCGTCGAAACCGTTTGTGATCAGTTCCACCGGAGTCAGGGTCATCGCCTGGAACTCCTGCTGCACCAGAGGAGATACGGCTACGACGACATTGGCGTCGTCCAGCACCTTCTTCTCCATCTTCTTGTGCCACTTTCTTGTCGAACGGGTCATTGACAAGTGCTTGAAATAGAATATTTTAGTCCAAGGGTCGCGGAAGTCTGCGATCCAAGGAAGACCTGTCTCCGCCGCCAGCTTTCTGCCGATGAGATGCATCGACTGAGGAGGTCCGGTGCTGACGATAAGGTCTACTGGGTGCTCTTCAAGATACTTTTTGAGGAACCTTACGGAAGGTCCTATCCAGAGACAACGTGGGTCCGGACGGAAGAAGTTTCCGCGGATCCACATAGCCACCTTCTGAACGAAGGACTTGTTCTGGGCGTTCACCGGATTCACCTCCACGGCCTCCTTGCTGTGGCCTGACTTGCGGAGCAGTTTCTTGTACATCTCGTACGGCTCCACAATGCGCCTGCGGATCACCTCCGCCTCTGCCGGCACCTCAGCTTCCAACGAAGCGTCGACCGCCAGCTGCTCCGGATTCTCCGGGGTGTATATCACCGGCTGCCAGCCTTCTGACGGCAGATACTTGGCGAATTTCACCCACCTCTGCACTCCCGAGCCACCTGTCGGCGGCCAATAATACGATATGATGAGTACCCTTTTCATTCTTTCTCAAAATCCCACAAATATACAAACTAAATCAGAATAAAAATTCGTAAATTTGCCTTGATATAAACGAAAACGAAAATGGCAGAAAAGAAACCGACCGAGACACCTATGATGAAGCAGTTCTTCGCAATGAAGGCGCAACATCCGGAGGCTGTGCTTCTGTTCAGGTGCGGCGATTTTTACGAGACATACGGAGATGATGCGCTGATTGCCAGCAAGGTGCTTGGCATCGTGCTCACAAAGCGTTCCAGCGCCACTCCAGGTGCGATCCCTATGGCGGGATTTCCCCATCATTCCCTTGAGACATATCTTCCGAGACTGGTGCGTTCCGGCTACAAGGTGGCTGTGTGTGACCAGCTTGAGGACCCGAAGCTGACAAAGAACATCGTAAAGCGCGGAATCACCGAACTGGTGACTCCTGGTGTGGCGTTCAACGAGCAGCTTCTGGAGCAGAAGGAGCATAACTATATCGCCGGCCTCACCTTCCACAAGGACAGTTGCGGTGCGGCTTTCCTCGACGTTTCCACAGGTACATTCCAGGTGGCTGAGGGTTCGCTTGACTATATCGGCACCCTGCTCAGTTCGTTCGCTCCGAAGGAGCTTCTCGTGCCGAGAGGCTACGAGAAGGGGACAAAGGAGCGTTATGGAGACCACTTCTATATCTCTACACTCGAAGAGTGGGCCTTCGTGTATGACAATGCCGTAGAGAAACTCAAGAGACAGCTTCAGGTGGACTCCCTCAAAGGTTTTGCAGTGGATTCATTCCCTCTTGCACTCACTTCTGCCGGTGCCCTTCTGATATATCTTGAGCAGACTCAGCATAAGGAACTCAGCAACATATGTTCCATCTCCCGCATCGACGAGAATTCGTTCGTGTGGATGGACAGGTTCACTTTCCGCAACCTCGAGATCTTTGCTTCGACAGCGGGCAAGGAGGGAACATCCCTCGTTGAGGTTATGGACAAGTGCTCGTCTCCTATGGGAGCGCGTATGCTCAGGACCTGGCTTGCGATGCCGGTGATGGATCTTCAGGAACTGGAGAACAGATACTCGGTGGTGCAGCATTTCATCGACAACCGCGACGATCTTATGAGCCTGCAGGCAATGGTCGGCGAGATTGGTGACCTTGAGCGCATCATTTCACGTGCTGCGGCCGGCAAGATTATGCCTCGCGAGGTTATGCAGCTGCGCCGTGGCCTCAGCCAGACCGCGCCGATTATGCAGCTGTGCGGCGGCAAAGGCGTTGAGGCGCTGGATGAGCTCATCGGCAAGATGGGCGACTGCGCCGAACTGCTGGAGCACCTCGGCAAGACAATGCATCCGGAGACAGCGTCGCAGCTGGGCAAGGGTGATGTCATCGCAAGCGGAGTGAACGAGGAGCTCGATGAACTCAGGAAGATCGCACGCCACGGAAAGGATTATCTGCTTGAAGTGCAGCAGCGCGAGATCGAGCGTACGGGCATATCTTCGCTGAAGATCGGCTTCAACAATGTGTTCGGCTACTACCTTGAGGTCCGCAATGCCCACAAGGACAGCGTGCCTGAGGAATGGATAAGAAAGCAGACTCTGGTGAACGCTGAGCGTTACATCACAGAGGAACTGAAGGAATACGAACAGAAGATCCTGGGTGCGGAGGAGCGCATTTATGCACTCGAAGTGCAGATCTATGCGGAACTCGTGAAGAAGATCCAGGAAAACATAGCGATGATCCAGAAGAACTGTCGCATCCTTGCGAGACTGGACGTGCTCAGCGGCTTCGCCGACCTTGCGGTCAGCAACCGCTATTGCCGTCCGAAGATGAACGACAGCAAGGTTCTGGACATCAAGCAGGGACGCCATCCGGTCATCGAGACAATGATGCAGGCAGGCGAGGAGTTCGTCCCTAACGACATATATCTCGACAACGAGAAACAGCAGGTGATCATCCTGACCGGTCCGAATATGGCCGGTAAGTCGGCCCTCCTGCGTCAGACTGCCCTCATCGTGCTGATGGCCCAGGTCGGAAGTTTCGTACCTGCGACAGAGGCCACAATCGGCTACTGCGACAAGATCTTCACCCGTGTAGGTGCTTCCGACAACATCTCCCGCGGAGAGTCTACGTTTATGGTCGAGATGCTCGAGACATCTATGATCCTCCACAACATCTCGTCCCGTTCGCTTGTGCTTCTTGACGAGATCGGCCGCGGTACCTCGACCTATGACGGTATGTCCATCGCACGTGCGATCGTGGAATATGTGCACGAATTCGGCGACGGCGCAAAGACCCTCTTCGCTACCCATTACCACGAGCTCAACGACCTTGAGGACATCTATCCGAGGGTGCGTAACTTCCATATTGCGGTCAAGGAGGTCGGCAGAAACGTCATCTTCCTGCGCAAGCTCAAGGAAGGTGGAGTGGCTCATAGTTTCGGTCTCCACGTGGCCAGAATGGCCGGTATGCCTAAGCAGGTGCTTGAGTCTGCGGAAAAGACTCTTGCCGCACTTGAGGCAGGTCACGCTCCTGCAGCGACCCCGTCAAAGGGCAAGTCAAAGAACACTATCAAACCACATAACATCAAGGAAGGCCGTGTCGAAAGCGACGGCTCTCTCCAGCTTTCATTCTTCCAGCTGGAGGATCCTCTCCTTTCGTCGCTCAAAGACGAACTCGACAAGGCAGACCTTAACAATATGACACCTCTCCAGGCCTTCGACCTCCTCCGCAGTATGAAGGAACAGCTTGGAATCTAATGACTACCGTTATGCATAAATTACTGACCACAATTGCAGCGTTGCTGATCGCTGTGGCCTCTTTCGCGGCGACTAAAGACTATGAGGTAAAATCACCTGACGGCAAACTCGTCGTGAAGGTGGAGACAGGATTGAACCTCAATTATTCTCTCTGGCACGACGGAGACCTTCTTCTCGACAGGTCCGAGATCGGAATGTACACTACCGAAGGATATGAATTCGGCGGAGTGCAGGCTGTCCGCAAGGTGTCGCAGAGGAGCGTGAGCGAAGTCATCAAGACCATCGTCTACAAGAAAGCCGAAGTCAAGAACGAATACAACGAGATCACTCTCAAGTTCAGAGATTTCTCGCTGGTGTTCCGTGCCTATGACGAAGGTATGGCCTATAGATTCATTTCTCATCTTGAGGAGCCGTACAATGTGGATTACGAGAAAGCAGAGTTCAACTTTGCCGAGGACTGGAAGATGTGGACCGCATATGTGAGCCAGCACACAGAGACTCTTGACAGCCAGTTCTTCAACTCGTTCGAGAACCAGTATTCATATACTCCTCTTTCTGATTGGAACAAGGAGCGTCTCGCTTTCCTCCCTCTTATGGTGGCAGGTCCTCGCGGCAAGAAGATCGTCATTGCGGAGTCCGACCTTCTCGATTATCCGGGAATGTATCTCTACAACGGAGACGGCGATTCCCAGTTGGAAGCCACATTTGCTCCATACCCTAAGGAGGTAGTGCAGGGAGGACACAACAACCTTCAGCTTCTTGTGCAGAACCGTCAGAGATATATCGCACGTTGCCTCGGCAAGGATGTGTTCCCTTGGAGAATCGTGGCCGTTTCGGAAAACGACGTCCAGATGGCGGACAACGATATGGTCTATCGCCTTTCTTCTCCGGCGGACAACGAGCACGGCTGGGACTGGGTCAAGCCTGGCAAGGTGGCTTGGGAATGGTGGAACGCTATGAACCTCAGCGGAGTGGACTTCGTTGCCGGCATCAATGACATTACATACAGACACTATATCGACTTCGCTTCAGAGAATGGCATCGAGTATGTCATCCTTGATGAAGGATGGGCAGTGAACGGTGAGGCGGACCTCTTCCAGGTGGTGCCTGAAATCAATCTCCAGAGCCTTGTCCGCTATGCTGCAGACCGCAATGTGGGCATCATCCTGTGGGCCGGCTACTGGGCGTTCGACCGTGATATGGAGAAGGTGTGCAAGCACTATTCAAATATGGGAGTGAAGGGATTCAAGGTGGACTTTATGGATCGTGACGACCAGCATATGGTCAAGTTCCATCAGAGAGCCGCCGCAACAGCTGCGAAATACAAGCTTCTGCTCGACTTCCACGGCACATACAAGCCGACAGGTCTCAGCAGAAAGTATCCGAACGTGCTCAACTATGAGGGCGTCAACGGTCTGGAACAGATGAAATGGGCTCCAGAGAGCCTCGATCAGGTTACATATGATGTGACAGTTCCATATATCCGAATGATGGCGGGACCGATGGACTACACTCAAGGTGCTATGCGCAACGCGTCTAGGGGCAACTACCGTCCGGTAAACTCCGAGCCTATGAGTCAGGGAACACGCTGCCGTCAGCTTGCGGAGTATGTGGTGTTTGAATCGCCTCTGAATATGCTCTGCGATTCGCCTTCGAGCTACAGGAAAGAACCGGAGTGCCTTGCTTTCATCGCCGGTGTTCCGACCGTATGGGACGAGACAGTGGGCCTCTGCGGTGAGGTCGGCCGTCACATCGCGATTGCGCGCAGAAGCGGCACTGACTGGTATGTGGGCGCGATGACCGACTGGTCTGCCCGCAATATCGAACTTGATCTGACTTTCCTCCCGGAGGGAGAATACATCGTGGAACTTTTCTGTGACGGAACCAATGCCGCACGCATCGGAACAGACTATCGCCGTCAGGTTTTTGCCCTTCCGGCTTCCCGCAAGATAACTGTTCCATTGGCTCCGGGCGGCGGCCTTGCAGCCAAGATTTCAGTTAAATAAATTCTTTTTTGGCAGACTTTCGTTTAAATTTATTACCTTTAGCGCCCGAAAAGAAATCACATAGTAATCAATAACTTTAAAATAATAATATTATGGAATTACCTTTCGCCGAATCGTATAAGATTAAAATGGTAGAGCCTCTTCGCAAGAGCACACGCGAGGAGCGCGAGCAGTGGATCAAGGAGGCTGACTATAACCTCTTCCAGCTTAAGTCGGATCAGGTTTACATCGACTGTCTTACTGACTCTGGTACAGGTGCAATGAGCGACCGCCAGTGGGCAGCAATGATGATGGGTGACGAGAGCTATGCAGGTTCTGCTTCATTCTTCCAGCTCAAGGAGACTATTACAAAGATCACAGGTTTCGACTATGTAATCCCTACTCACCAGGGCCGTGCTGCTGAGAACGTCCTCTTCAGCCACCTCGTGAAGGCTGGTGCTGTCGTTCCTGGCAACTCACACTTCGATACAACAAAGGGTCACATCGAGAGCCGTAAGGCATTCGCTATCGACTGCACAGTAGATGAGGCTAAGGACACTCAGCTCGAGGTTCCTTTCAAGGGTAACGTTGACCCTAAGAAGCTCGAGAAGGTGCTCGCAGAGCAGGCTGAGCTCGTTCCTTTCATCATCGTTACAGTTACAAACAACACTGCAGGCGGTCAGCCTGTATCTATGCAGAACCTTCGCGAGGTTCGCGCTATCGCTGACAAGTACGGCAAGCGCGTGATCTTCGACTCTGCACGTTTCGTTGAGAACGCATACTTCATCCGCACTCGTGAGGAGGGTTATGCTGACAAGTCTATCAAGGAGATCTGCAAGGAGATGTTCTCTTACGCTGACGGTATGACAATGTCGTCAAAGAAGGACGGTCTCGTGAATATGGGTGGTTTCATCGCTACTCGTCACGAGGACTGGTACGAGGGTGCAAAGAGATTCTGTATTCCTTTCGAGGGCTTCCTTACTTACGGTGGTATGAACGGTCGTGATATGGCTGCTCTTGCTGTAGGTCTTGACGAGAACACTGAGCTCGAGACTATCGAGACCCGTATCAAGCAGGTACAGTACCTCGCTGCAAAGCTCGACGAGTACGGTATCCCTTACCAGCGTCCTGTGGGTGGTCACGCAATCTTCGTTGACGCTGACCGCGTTCTCGACCAGATCCCTAAGGAGGAGTTCCCTGCACAGACACTCGCTATCGAGCTCTATATCGAGGCTGGTGTACGTGGCTGCGAGATCGGTTACATCCTCGCTGACCGCGATCCTGTGACTCGCGAGAACCGCTTCGGTGGCCTCGACCTTCTCCGTCTCTGCATCGCTCGCCGTGTGTACACAAACAACCATATGGACGTGATCGCAGCAGCTCTCAAGAACGTTTACGACCGCCGTCACGAGATCACTCGCGGTGTGAAGATCGTGTGGGAGACTGAACTTATGAGACACTTCACTGTAAAATTAGAGCGTCTCTAATTTAAAAGTTTACCCAAAGCACAAAATCGACCTGATTTGTGCTTTCGAGACCAATTTAAGCGGTCGAAAGAACAAAAGTGGCCCTTTTCGTTCTTTCGACCGCTCTTTTTATGCTCCCTGCTCCCGATCATTTTGAACACAGGCAAAAAATGTTGGTGATATAGAAAAGGCTTTTGTGGTTTTATATGCATAATTTTGTCAGCATCAAACCGATGATAAACACTAAAACCACTTTTCTATGAAACGTTTAATGACAATCTTGGCTACAATCTGCCTTGCTGCAACAGTGGCCAATGCACAGGAACTTACGAACTTCGCTTTCGGACGTAAGCAGATCGTATCTCCTGAGCAGCAGAATGATTCGGTAACCTTCCGTCTTATGGCTCCTTATGCTACTGACGTGAAGATGTACGGCTCCTGGATGCCTGGTTACGGCGACAGAATCAACCTTACAAGAAACGCCGAATATGTGTGGGAAGTGAAGATTCCTGCACCTGCTCCTGAGATATACACCTACAATTTCTTTGTTGACGGCGTGGCTGTGAGTGACCCTAACAACGTGCTTGTGCAGCGTGACGGAACACGCTACCTCAGTATGCTCCTCGTGGACGGAGAGCGTTCGGAGAACTACAAAGAGGCCAACAAGAGAGGCTCCGTATCTCACGTATGGTACGACAGCGAGCAGCTCGGCATCAACAGAAGAATGACAGTCTACACTCCTTACGGCTACGAGACTTCAAAGAAGACAAAATATCCGGTGCTTTATCTGCTTCACGGCGGTGGAGGCGACGAGGAGGCCTGGACATCGATGGGTAGAACTGCCCAGATCCTTGACAACCTCATCGAGAAGGGTCTTGCAAAGCCTATGATCGTTGTAATGCCTAACGGAAACCCTGGTCAGCAGGCTGCCTGCACTCTCAACCTTCCAGTCAGCGACATCAACTACCGTGATCCTGCCTATGCAAATGCATACGTAAAGAGCCTCGTGACAGAGATTA
>JAFYXE010000085.1 GCA_017546275.1 Bacteroidales bacterium
TCGTTCACCCACATTGCGTCTGCAAGGTCAGGGTGAGTGTACTTGACAGGAGCGTCGATCACAGCCACGATCACGTCAGGTGTACCTGCTGTAAGGCTCCAGGCATCAGCGACTCCTACGTCTCCACCTTCACGGGCAGTCGAAGCGACAGCCTTGTCTCCAGTGTTGAGGAGGTTCCACTGATACTCATTCATAGGGTCGTTGAACGGAATCACCTGAGTCTTTGCAGCACCGCTCATCTGAGCCGCAGGCTTGAAAGGAATGCTCCTCAAGTCCGATGCGAGCTTAGGCATAGCATTGTACTGTACGGCAGTGATCTCCGGCCTCACAGCCACTGCTTCCGCAAAGCTTCGCAGCGGCATTCTTTTGTCGAACGACACGGAGAACCATCTGTGAAGACCGAGTTCTCTTGCGAGTTCCACGTTCTTAGGGGAACTTAGAAGAGCCGGCTGGAAATCCGCCACCTCAAGACCCTCGAACATCTCCGCAACCACCGCTGCGGTCTCACCGTTCTCGATTCTTGCAGTTGTCTCTTCATTGAGGAACAGGAGAAGGTTGCCTTCCATATACTCACCGTTCGTGTTGCCGGTGAGCTTTGTCATAAGCGCCTTCTCTCCTGCTGTCTCTGCAGTTTCAGAGGCAGTGAAGTCCGCCTCTGAAATGCAGGAAACCGCAGCCACCATAAGAGTGGCCATCAAAATGCTGTATCTTTTCATTATTCAGTCAGTTTTCGTGGGCTCTTAGCCATCGCTGCTGTTGAAGAACCATAGGTGAACTCCGTTACAGGAGCACACTTTGCAGGATCGAGATTGATCTTCACCTTCTTTACCTCACTGTAGTTGTCATCTGTATCCTTCGAGAAGTATACGAGTGTAAGGTCCTCGTAGAAGTAGCAGTAAGACATAGTGAGTGCAGTGTTATGGTTGCCGTACTGTACAAGATCAAGTATGAGAGCATTGTCAGTAGCCTCCGGATCCGCTGCGACATCTCCTACATAGATGTCATAGTAGTAGTCCACTACGTCGCCGTGAATCTTCACCTCGAGAGGTACGATAGCCCAGCCGTCAGCGTCGCTGAAATCGTTAGGGTATGCTGATGCGAGGTCGAATCCGTCGAAGTACTTGTCCACATTGATCTCGATGTATGACTCGGATACCTTCTTCGCAGGAGTATTGATCACCTCTGAGAAATATACCTCAGTGTTGAACTCTCCTGTCTTCTCGTCGATGCCGACTGCGAAGATCTGGTAGCCCTCCTCAGGAGTGAGACCTGTGTACTCGAACGGCTTGCTGCCCTTGGTACCGATGACCTTCATACAAGCTGCAAGGCTTCCGTAGTAGCCGCTGTCCACATACCACTGTGCAGCCTCGCGGATCATCTTCTTGAGACCCTCGGCGCTGTCGCCGGCATAACACCAGTCTACATAGTAGAGGCTTGTGCGAGGATTCACATCGATAGAACCCTTGATTCTGTAGTTTGTAACCTTGTCGATGGTCACGTTGAACTCAGGAACTGCGTCAGGATCTGAAGTGAGGGTGTGAACCTTCATCTTCTCCACTGCAGTTGTGAGCATACCATACTCGAAACCGAATGCAAGTATGTAGTAATCAGCATCTTCCTCGCTTACGAGAACTGTACCGGTGTAGTTTCCGAAGTGGAGGTAGCCGATATAGTTGCTGAAGCTGTTGTACATAGCCTCGATCTCCTTGTCGCTCTTGCCCTCTACATCAGCAGCCGGGAGAACGATTGCCGCATACTGGTCCATATTTGTTGTATGGATGCTGTATGTGATTCGATCAGTGTTGACGTCGTCTGCAGTGATGGTAAGAACGTTGTCTGAAGGCTCGACCGGACCTGTCTTGAACTCAGTGATCGATACGTTGCCGAGTCTCTCGCCGCTGTTGCTTACTGCACAAGCGAATGCGTAGTACTCTGTCTCGGCATTGAGTTCAAAGTCCTGATATGTAGTGCCCACAAGAGTGATCTCTGCCACAGCCTGCTCTGCAGAGTAGCCTGCGTATGCTCCATAGTAGATAGCCTCAGAGATATCAACCTCTACAATCTTGTTGAGATACATCACTTCGTCCACTCCCGGAGACATTGCAAGAGACTCCTCGAGAGTCTTCTTCGAGAAGTACCAGGCATAATATCTTACGTTCTCAGGATCAGGTGTCACGAACATTCTCACGTAAGGTCCGTTGATCTCGAATGAGAAATCAAATGTAGCTTCGACTGGCTCCGGTGCGATTCCGCTCTGCGAAATCACGATCTTGTCGGAAACCTTTCCGTGCTTGAGGGTCACCTGAGTGATTCTTGAACTTTCTGTCGGGTTGTTGTCGACTGTGAACTTTACGACTCCCTCCTCAGAAAGGTCGAAGTCGTGTACCCAACTGTCTGAACACTTTGCCTCAAGGTCTTCTGCCTCACCGTTTACGAGAGTATAGGTGAAGCTGTACTCTCCGCCGTTGCCGCCGGCATTGACCAGATTCTCGAAGATCTCGAGTGTCACGGTCTTGTCTGTCGGCTCATCCGGCTGGTCTGGCACGACAGGCTTTTCGCAGGCGATGAAACCGACTGCGGCAGCGAGAGCCAAAGCAAAAAATTTAGTTAATCTAACCATTGTCTGTCAATGTGTGCTTTTAAAATTTACGCATAGCGCGTACAAGGTGCTCCAGATTCTTGTCTAAGTCGTAGATGTCCTCGTAGAGCGGTCCTGATCTGAAACTGAACGGATATGCCAGAGCGGCTCCTGCCTCATATGAGGTCCAATACTTGCCTTCCAAAGAAAGCTCTGTTGCACCCTGCTCCTTGAGAGTCTTGTTGATAGCCTCTACTGCAGGAAGAGCAAGCTCGAGTTCCTCCGGTGCAGGAAGATACCAAGATGAGAGGCCGAGCGCATTCTTTGAGTCGCACCACGCGAAGGCAGGGTAAAGCTCTTTCCAGTTTTCCTGCTGCTTTACATATTTGCTGTTTGCCTGTCCGTTTGAAAGCGAGAACTCTCCGCCTTGGTTTGTGAGCATCCTGCTTTCTGTTGACCACGCAGCGACACCCTCGTCCAATGAAATGACAAGTCCGTGCTCGCCGGCCTCGTCAGCCCAGATGACCACGCCTTCGGTAATACCTACCTTGTAGAAGTCGCCTGCCTTGTAGACCTTAGGAGTCTGCTCCTCGTTGTTGTCGTCGTTATCCTCGTTTCCGCCAGTGTTGTCTACAGGCGGAGTGTCCTCGCCGGACGGAACGTCCGGCTTGGTACACGAAACCGCCATAAGAGTCAATGCTGAAACGAGCATCAAAATCTTTCTCATTGTACTACTTCTTATAAGTATGTCTGATGATGGTATAGTTGCCCTCCGGATCGTAAACGGCACCCGCATAGTAGATGGTAGCGCCTGCGCTTACGTTCTTGTCAACTATTGTGAAGTATGTCTGGTTGCTCACCTCGTTCAGGAATGTTGTCTCGTTATCAAGCTCGAGGTATGTGAGGAGGTCTGCGTCAGACATATTGTAAACTGAAGCATCGTCGATGATGTGGCTCATCACAAACTTCGCAACGTTTGAATCTCCGTCAAGGTAGAAGTATGCGAGGACATCGTTTCCAGACTTGCTGAAGAGGATCTCGTCTACCTGAGGACCTTCCTTGATCTCCTTGGTAGTGAACTCCTTGACGAACGCCTGAGTTGTGTATGTTCCGTCAGGAACAAGACCGATAGCGTAGAATACATACTTGGTATTAGGCTCGAGACCTTCGATAAGCCAAGAATTGTAGCTTGTCTCAAGTGCTCTTGAAAGCCACTCCTCGCGGCTCATCTTTGCAGGGTTCCAGAGACCGTCGATGAGCTCGTTGTTGAATCTCTTGATAGCCTCGTCATTAGCTCCGTACTCTACATAAGTAGAATATGGCATATAGTTGAACATATGCGGAGTAGGCTCGCGGTAAGGCTGTACAGATACAGAAACCGAAGTTGTAGTAGGCTCGCCGACAGTAAGGATGAAGTCTACATCCTGAGGGTCAGCAGCCTTGGTCTTGAAAGGAACCTTTGTAAGAGGTGTTGTCACCTCGCCTCCGAAGTATCCGAATACAAGACAGTAGTAGTCCTTGTTAGGGATGAGAGGACACTCTGACACTGAAGATGTGCCTGAGTATACGTGATTTGCGATATAGTCACCCTGTGCTGCGAGGATCGCGTTGATGATCTCCTCGTCAGAAAGAGGGTTGCCCTTTGCGTCGTACATATACTCCTGGAGCTCGAAGAGCGCTACATAAGACTCGCTCTGGGTAGGGAGCACATAGAATGAAGCGCGGTCGTCCTCGATAGACGCTGTGCTTACCTCGAATGTATTCATTGGAGGACGTGCTGTTGTCACGCTGATCACCTCTGCGTCAGTTGTAGCTGTACCGTCTGCACCGATACCGAGCACGAACACATAGTAAGTGTTTGCAGCCTCGATACCGTCCTCTGATGTGAAGTCCTGAGTGATGGCGCCGTATGCAGAGATTGCACCTACAGCTGTAGGGATTGAAACGCCGTTCTCTGAAGCGAGTGCAGGGATGTACTCAGCCATAAATGCAGGGAGATTCTCAGGGTCGCTGAGGCAGTACTCCTCATACATTGCTGCCGGGAAGATGTCGTAGAAGTAAGCCACGTGATCGTCAGAAGGCACGATAGTGATCGAGAATGATCTTGCAGTGATGTTGTCACCTACTACAAGCTCGAAGTCGCAGTCAACCGGACCTACCTTGGTAGTTGTGAAAGTGATCTGGTTTACACCAGTCGTAGGCTCGCCGTCTGTAGAAAGACCGTACATATAGAGTACATACTCAGTCTTTGCGCTGAGTGAGTTGTACATCCAGTCCTTCTCGCCAGCGAAGAGGTTGTCGCTAAGGAGTTCGTGGAGAGAGAGTCCATAGTAGTCTGCGATGTACTCGAAGTACTCTCTGTCAGCTGCGATGGTACCTTCGTCATTTGCCTCCATATCCTCCTTTACCTGAAGAGCGAACCAGTATGTCATAGTCTCGTCCTTAGGCTGGATGTTGAAGAATACGTCACCTGAGTGAAGTGAGGTGAGGGTAACAGTGAAGTTCTCAAGCTCGATAGGCTTGCCGTCCTCCGGCTTTACAGTTTCTACAGGAACATCGTCAGGCTCCTGTGTTACAGGCTTCTGGCAGCCTGCTGCGAGGAGCAGCAGACCGCAAAGAGCCAAGTTGATAAGTTTCTTTGTCATTTTCTATAGTTGTTTTATTAGAATGCGAATACTGGGCAAAGAGTGAAGTCAGCTGTCTTGTCAGGGTTGCCGACATATCTGCTCTGGTATGCATATGCTGAGTCTGTGCTGATCTCAGAAGATGAGGCCATATTGCTCCAAGTGATCTTGCTGAGACCTGCAGCCTCGATCTTGGTGTTCATTATATTCATATTGTCAGTGCCGCTTGCCATCCAGGCATTGTCGTTGGCACCGTAGCACATATAGCTCACTTCCTTTACGCTTGGGATGTACCATCCGCTGGTTCCTGCTGGGGCAGGGTGTGCTGCTGCGAACTCGTCAAGAGCAGTGCATACGTCAACTGCAGTCTCAGGATTCTCTGCGTTGTATGCTCTGAGCACCTGAGTGTTGTTGTAGCCGAGGGCCTTGTCAAGGTTAGTCGCACCGTTTGAATAGTTCACCTGGATGCTTGTGAAGCTTGATGCATAGTCAGCCTGCCAAGATGATACGCTTGCGGCGTTTGTCTGCCACTTGATGTTGTTGACTGCATTTACTGACATCACAAGACCGTTCTTGCAGTTAGGGAATGCTGCCTTGAGTGCAGAGTCAGTCGAAGTGATGTTGCCGAGCCAGCATACGATACCAACGAGGTCCTTGTCTGCAATGAATGTCGCAGTGCAAGTGCCGTCTGCGTAGTAGTAGTTTCCGACAGCAAGTGCGTTAGGGTCAACCTTCTCGCCATATACGTTAGAGAGATACTTCGAGCTCCAAGAGTCCTTGTATCCGATCTCTGACGTTGGGTTGCCGAACTTGCCCTTTTCAGTCATTGTGTACTCGATCACGCTTGCGCCATCCTTTGCTACAAGGTTCACAGACCAACCGTAGTCATCCTCGCAAGCCTGTCCTGTGGCGATAGAGATGACGCCAGTCGTAATGTCGAAGTTTACATATACCTTGATGTTCTTGGTGTTCTTTCCGAAGATGTTCACGAGAGTAGCGTTGCCCTTTGATGCATCATCGCTGGCGCCGAATGTCCAAGTGTACTGGAGACCGTTGTCGAAATATACATTCCAGTCGCCAAGGAGGTCATTAAGCTCGAAGTTGGCTACCATTGAAGTCTTCTGAGCGATCTGGAATGACTGAACCTCGTTGCCGTTTACCTTGAGCGCAACCTTTGCTGCGCGCTCTGCACCTGTGTTTGCTGCAACATTGAATACGAGAGTCTCCTCGCGCATAGCCTTGGTCTCGACATATGTCACCCAGTCAGCGCTTACCTCAACCTCATAGTCAAGGTTAGTCATAACAGGAACCTCCAATACTCCGCCTTCAGCCTCTACTGTGAAAGTGTTGCCTGTAACTGTGAGGGCACCTTCCTCGAAGCTGAGAACCTGCATAGCAGCTTTGGTGTTGTCACCTGCGAACACTACAACCTTGCCGTCTGTGAGAGGGTCTGGTGCAGTGATGGCGAGAGCACCCTCGGATGCGTTCTTTGCCTCCACAGCTACTGAATAGCCGCCGTCAGCTACTGCGTAAACTGTTGTTGTCTCAGTAGCGCCAGTGATAGTATATGCCACCTTTACAGTTGCACCAGGAAGCACAGCAACCTGAGCAGAAGCGATGTTGAGGCTGAATACTGCCTGTCTTGGGAGAACGATCTCTGTGCCGTTTGCAAGAACGAATGTAACTGATGCGTCATCGTACTGAACGTCAGAGAATGTGCAGTCTCCTGAATTGCCTGAAGCGAGCGGGCTCCAAGTGCCGTCAACAGAAATCCACCACTGTCCGTTCTCATACTTGAACTCAGGAGCGTCAGACTCCGCGTAGACAGCCACCTTGTTGCCGTTTGCGTCAGTGAGGATCTCACCGTTCACAGCCCAATAGTATACTCCGTCCTCGACAACAACGCTTACAGTAGGAGCGACAGCGTCTTTACCGTCTTTACCGTCGTTACCGTTTGTACCGTTGATACCGTTCTTACCGTCTGTTCCGTGGTAGATTGTAAGAGCCTTGCCCTTGCTGAGGGTGATGGTGTAACCGATCACCTTGTCACCTTCCTTGATCTCCGAGATACCGGTAACGTATACCTTGTTCTCGAGAGCCTCGATGAGTCCCTTGAGGTCGTTAACCTCGTTGTTGAGCTTCTCGGTAAGCTCCGCAAGCTGCTGCTGGATAGCGTTGACGTCATTCTCCAATGCGCCTACTCTGTCCTCGAGCGCCTTTGTGCAGGATGCGAATCCGAGCACCGCTGCAACTGCGAATAAAAGAACCTTTTTCATAATGTAGAGTTTGTTTTATATTGATTTTACTATTGTTTCACTGCCGTTCTTCACACTTTCCGGTATGGCTGTCTTGGTGTAGACTGTCACCTCCGCAGCATCGTTGAGCGATGTCATTGTAAGCGTGTTTCCGTTGATTTCAATGTTGTAGCCGGCTGCCCAGTCCTCTCCGTCGTTGTATTTTCCGGTGAGGAGGTTCTCCTCGAGGTTCCAGGTGCCGCGATAGAGGCGGTATGCTCCCTCGCCGATCCTCTGGTAGATCTCGAAGGTCTTGTCGATCTCGAAATGAAGATATACGTCTCCGTCGACAGAAAGGGCTTCGCTGTGCCACTCTGTGCAGAGTTTCTCCTCAAGCGTAAGGTTCTTGTCGCCGTTCTTGTTTCCGCAGGCCACGATAAGCAGTGCTGCGCAAAGCATATACAGAATTCTTTTCATTACAACCATCCTCCATTGTCAGTCGCGAAAGGTCTCGATGCGATAGAGATCTCGCGGGTGTATGCCATTTCTCCGATGCCGTCCTCTTTCTCGGTGTCCTTTCCTACGGACGCGCTGAGGGTGAGCTTGCCGGCTCCGATGTTCTTGCAGCAGATTTCGATGCATCCGTCCTTCACTTCAGGAACAGCGTCAAGTCCGAGAGACTTGAGGGATGCCTCGTCCATCGCCACCTCGTAGGTCTGTGACGGGCTGCAGTATCTGCTGATGTCGATCTTTACAGTCTGGCCGAGCTGTGCGAGGAAAGTCGGTGTGCCTTCGATGGCCATAAGGAACTTCCACGCATCTACGGCGCCTGTTCCCATCTTGCCCACATACTTGCTCATATTTCCGCCTGGGTTGAACTGGTCGATGTCTGTCACGGATGTGAGGAGCATTGACTGCACCTGCTCGCGGGTGAACTTCTTTCCGAGCTTCTTCGCATATGAAAGTCCGAGGGCAACTACGCCTGAAACGTGTGGACAGGCCATTGAAGTTCCCTGCATATACACGTAATGCTTGCTTGTGCCTTTTTCGGTCTCGACTCCCGGCGACTGTGTCATTGCTCCCGACACTCCTGTAGAGAGGATCATTGACGCATAGTCGCCTGTGACTCCGCTGTACTGACCGCCAGGTGCCACGATCTTGCAGCCTGGGCCGTAGTTGGTGTAGTCACCAGGAAGGAAGTTCCATCCCATAGCGGTAACTGAAATCACATACGAAAGAGCTCCCGGGTAGATCGAATAAGGATTCTTGTGGTTGCCGGCCGCGAAGACTGCGATGTTTCCTTCCATTGCCTCGTGGTTGCTGTTCGACGGGTCAAGGAAGTATCTGAGAGCAGCGTTCTCGAGAGTGGATGCTGTCACCTTTGTGGAACCGGAGTCTGTGATGAGCTGGCCTCCGTTGATGTAGAGATCATCGTTTGTGATGACGTTCGAGTTGCCGTACGAGCACTGTGCGATGCAGGCTCCGTTGTCTGCAGCATAGATGAAGGCCGCAGCGTTCTGTGCGTCTGCGCAGTATGAAGAACCTTCGAAGATCTGGCAGGACATCAGTCTCACGCCGTCACCGTTTCCGGTGCCGCCGGCGATCGAGCTTACGCCCTTTCCGTTGTTGTTGGTCGCACCGATGATTCCTGCAACGTGGGTTCCGTGTCCGCTTCCCGCGATGCTGTTGAGCGACTTGCCCTTGACAGCGGCCTGCTTCTGGCCGTCGAGCGCTCCGTTGACGTAATCGGCATTGATCGCATAGCAGCCTACGAAGTTGAAACCGTATTTGTCGTCGATGAATCCGTTTCCGTCATCGTCCACATCGTCCTGTCCGTTGACCTCGGCCTCGTTTTTCCATACGGCGTCGGCGAGGTCCTCGTGTCTTGCGGATACGGCGCAGTCGAACACGGCAACGACGACGCTAGGGTCGCCGCCGGTGAGTCTCCACGCCTCTCTCACTCCGACGTCAGCTCCGGCAACAGCCTTCTTGCTGATGGATCCGTCGTTGTGGAGGTTCCACTGATGATGTGCGAAAGGGTCGTTGAAAGGATTCTCGGAAGCATCTCCGCTCTTTGTCAGGGCAGGGAGCTCGGCAGGGAAGACCTCCTCCGAGATTGTCGGCTCGATGAATCTTGTGTACTGCACGGTGCTTACCTTCGGAGACATTGCAAGTCTTCCGGCTACAGTCTGCACAGGGGTGTTTCTGTCGAATTCTGCAGTGAACCACTGGTGAAGTCCGTACTTTCTGGCAGCCTCGGCGTTCTTCGGCTGGACAGGAAGGGCGCTGGTCAGTGAGGTGACCTTCACGTCACCGAAAAGTTCCTCTGAAATCTGTGAAAAATTGCCCTCGATTACGCTCTTGGTGGCCTCTTCGCTCAGTCTGATGAGGACGGTTCCCGGAACGATGTCTCCGTCGGTACCGCCTACAAGCTTGGCTTCCAATGTGTTAGGGCTTGAATGCTCGGCATTGTACTCTTGGAATCCCTCGGTGCAGCTGATGGCTACGGCGGCGAGGGCTACAATGTTGATTATTAAATGCTTCATCGTCAAAATAGATAACAATCCGCAAAAATAATCAAAACATCGCAGAAAACAAAAAAACACACGGCCGTAGGCCGTATGTTCCTTATCTCGCAAAGCCCCGTTTTACCTGCCGAAAGGCTCCAATGCTGCAGTCGCTTTTCCGTTCTTGAATGCACCCTTGTCGTAGGCTCCCCAGCCAAGGGCGTTGTAGCTCGCCGGCTTCCATACTCCGTCGGTCTGCGGCTCCCACCAGAAAAGGCCTGCACACTGCTCGATTCCCCTGGTCTTTTCGAGCATATGCTGAAGCGCTTCCCTTGACATCTGAACCTCGGAAACCGGCATGCCGAACTCGCAGAGCATCACCGGTTTAGCGTATTTTGAAGAAAGAGTTTTAATGTTCGCAATGCAGCGGTCTGCATTGTCTTTCCAGTCGCACCATCCGCTGCCCTCCCACCAGGTCGGATAGAGCGACATTCCGATGATGTCATACTCTGCTCCGCCGGTCTTCATCAGCCCGAAAAACCACTCGAAAAGTCCTTCGTCGTGACCGTTGCTCACGTGGATGATCGTCTTTACTTCCGGGTAGATCTTGCGTGCTGCATTGCGGCCCGCCCTGGTCAGGGTTATGAAGTTTTCAGCAGTGTTTCCCTGCACCTTTCCGAGAGGGTGAAGCATACCGTTGTTGACCTCGTTTCCGATCTGCACCCACTCTACTTCCACGCCGTTGTCCTTCAATGCCTGCAGCACTTCCGAAGTGTGCGCGCTTACGGCATCTGCCAATTCGCCTATGTTGTAACTTGCCCA
>JAFYXE010000086.1 GCA_017546275.1 Bacteroidales bacterium
AGGCAGAATGCAAAAAGTGTAGCCCAAAACGACACTTTAAGTAACTTTTTCATTTAAATTTATTGGTTTTGATTAATAATTGTCACTACATAAAAGTGTATCGGGGCAAAGATAAACTTTTTTCGTTATTTTACAATCATACTTTATGTAAGTCAAGCTCTTATACTATTATTTACATCTTTTTGCTATCTTTGCGTCGCAAAATTCAAAACGGACAGAAATGAACAATCATTCACTTTTGGCGGTGTCGCCTATCGATGGACGCTATTCGCGTCAGACAGAACCACTTAGGGAGTATTTCAGCGAGTATGCACTCATCAAGTATCGCGTTCGCGTGGAGATCGAGTACTTCATCGCTCTCTGCCAGATTCCTCTTCCTCAGCTTGCAGATTTCGACTCATCGAAGTTCGAGGCTCTCAGAGACATCTACAGGAATATGACTCCTGAGGATGCCGCAAAGGTGAAGGAGATCGAGAAGGTGACCAACCACGACGTAAAGGCTGTCGAGTATTTCATCAAGGACCGTTTCAAGGAAATGGACATTATGAAATGGGGCGAGTTCGTTCACTTCGGCCTTACATCGCAGGACATCAACAACACATCTGTTCCGCTCTCATTCAAAGAGGCCATCGACGAGAGCTTTATGCCTCTTCTCAAGGAGGTTCTCGGACTCATCAAGGGAATGGCTGAGGACTGGAAGGACATTTCTATGCTTGCAAAGACTCACGGCCAGCCTGCTTCACCAACTCGCGTAGGCAAGGAATTCAACGTATTCGCAGTACGTCTCGAAGAGCAGCTCCGCCAGTTCGAACTTCTCACCTACCCTGCAAAGTTCGGTGGTGCGACAGGTAATATGAATGCACACAAGGTGGCATATCCTGCAGTAGACTGGATCGGCTTCGGCAACGACTTCGTGGCTTCACTCGGCCTCAAGAGATCGTTCCCTACAACTCAGATCGAGCACTATGACAACCTCGCATCGCTCTTTGACTGCCTCCGCAGAATCAACACCATCCTCATCGACTTCGCACGCGACATCTGGACATATATCTCAATGGAGTATTTCCGCCAGAAGGTGAAGGCTGGAGAGGTAGGATCGTCAGCAATGCCGCACAAGGTGAACCCGATCGACTTCGAGAACGCAGAGGGCAACTTCGGTGTAGCAAACGCGCTCTACACTCACCTTTCAATGAAGCTTCCTATTTCACGTCTCCAGCGTGACCTCACAGACTCGACAGTGCTCCGCAACATCGGAATGCCGCTCGCACACTCTATGATCTCGCTGAACTCACTGAAGAAGGGTCTCGGCAAGCTCATCCTCAACGAGGAGGCGATCCGTGCAGACCTTGAAAGAAACTGGGCTGTGGTAGCAGAGGCAATCCAGACAATCCTCCGCAGAGAAAATTACCCGAACCCTTACGAGACACTCAAGGCGCTTACTCGTACAGGTGCGGGCATCAATCACGAAGTCATCGCAGACTTCATCGAAACTCTCGACGTTTCGGAGTCAGTAAAGGAGGAGCTTCGCGTCATCACTCCTTGGACTTACACAGGATTTTAATAGAAACACACGTCATTCTATAACGTAGACATCTTCGCCAGGGACAGCAAACTTGTATTGCTCTCTGGCGAATTTTTCTAATGTATCGATGTCAGTCTCACGCTGATCGATACTTCCTTCCATCGCCTCGATCTGGCGACGGTATTCCTCGATCTGCCTCTCCTGACGGTTGAGTTCCCTCGCCTCCTTTATCCAGCTGATGATGGTGTTGCCGGAGCCGAAGAACCACGACCCGATGAAAAACACAAGAACAACAGTGACGAACCAGGCAGTCCTCCTGTTCTCACCCTTGTAAATCTCCTTTATCTTATCTCTTATTTCCATATTGTTGCTGAATCTGTCCGACAAATTTATAAATTTGTGCAGATAAATTAAATTAATTTTCAAGATGACCGGCAAACATTACTTCAACAGGCATAGCAGAAGAGGCTCCTATGACCTATTCTCGTCTTACAACTATTTCGTCCCAGGCTATTCAGGACTTCTGTGGACCGTACTTCTCTTCCTTGCGGGAATGCTTCTGGGCGGAATCGTGATGGCAGGACTTCAGCTCTGCCTGTCTACTGAATTCGCCACCACATACGGAATGGTGATCATCTATCCTCTACAGTTCATCCCTGCGATGCTCTTCGCATCTGTGGCAAGCCGCAGAAACGAAGGATTCGAACCTGGCTACGCTATCGACAGCAGCAATTTCGGAGGTAGGAAAGGCTACGCTATGGCATTGATCGTGAGCGCAATGGCTCTTGCTGGAGCATTTGTAATCGAGCCGATTTCTATGCTTCTTCCTGAAATGTCGGAGGTTATGAAGGCTGCGATGGAGATGCTTCTGAACGGACCGGTATGGATTGTCCTCCTCTCCGTTTCAGTGTTCGCACCTTTCTTTGAAGAGTGGCTCTGCCGAGGCATCATCCTCAGAGGTCTCCTCACAAAAGTGAAGCCGGTTTGGGCTATCGTGATTTCAGCGGCTTTCTTCGGTCTTATCCACGGCAACCTCTGGCAGGCGATACCTGCGTTCATCATCGGCCTCATCCTCGGCTATGTATACTATAAGACCGGTTCACTCAAACTGACTATGCTTATGCACTGCGTCAACAACACGCTTTCTGTAATCGTAAGCCGAATCCCAGGAATGGAAGACGTGGAGTTCTTCGCAGAGATAATGAGCCCTTGGGCGTATGTCCTTGTGGTCATCGCCTTCGCCGTAGTTCTTGCCAGCGGACTTGTGATTATGAAATCCATCCCTCACAAGGAGGGCAACCTCGGAGGCTGCGACGCTTTGGAGCAGCTATAAGGTAGAGATGAAGTTTTCGGCAGCATCGATAGAATCCAGCTTTCCCACATCAAGAAGCTTAAGATCTTGTGCCACAACGCCATAGATCGGCTTTCGCACAGCTGCCCAGAGATAGAAATCCCTGATGGGGAATGCCGCACCGGCAGTTCCTTCTGAAGGGATTTCCTTTGTTTTCACATATTCCTCCATCAGTCCGAACACTGTGTCTGACATAATGTGTATTCCCGAAAACGCATAGGCGATGCAGTCATCAGGGCTGATTCCCTCGTCTGCCATTATGCACTCTCCGCTCGAATTGTTCTTCCATCCGACAAGACGCATATCCGACGGATCGAAAAGGAACGAGCGTGATGACTTGCGTCCGCTCACAAGAAGAGTTGCAACCGCTTCCGGCTTCACATTGGAAGCAAACCATCCCAGATCCGCATTTGAAAATATGTCCACGTTGTGAATAAGGAAAGAGCCGCATCCGTCCAGATACTTCCTGGCGTGCAGAACAGCACCTCCGGTCTCAAGAAGTCTTGTCCTCTCGTCACTCACCTCCATAGGAAAGAGTCCGCAGTGGTCAGCGACCCAGCTCTCCAGCATATCTGCGAAGTGGTGCACATTCACCACCGCTCCCTCAATGCCGGCAGCCTTCAGCTTCATCACCACGTGCTCAAGCAGCGGTTTGCCGCACACGGGCACCAATGCCTTCGGCATAGTATCGGTTATAGGCTTCAGCCTGGTACCGAGACCGGCTGCAAATATCATAGATTTCATCGGAGAGTCTGTTTAGTTGTAGGTTTCTGATATGTTCTGTTCGCGGTGGATGAGTCTTACTCGCACATCCGGATATTTCTCGGCTATATGATGAGCCACGTGCTCGGCACTGTAGACCGAACGGTGCTGACCTCCGGTGCAGCCGAAAGACACCATAAGATTAGAGAATCCCCTGCTTCGGTATGTCTCCACGTGAGAATCCACAATCGAATAGATATGCCCAAGGAAACCGGTTATCTCACCGTCATCCTCAAGGAATCTTATCACCGGCTCGTCACGTCCGGTAAGCTTCTTGTATGGCTCATATCTTCCTGGATTATGTATTGACCTGCAGTCGAATACATATCCGCCTCCGTTTCCTGAAGGGTCCTGAGGAATGCCCTTCTTGAAAGAGAAACTGTAGACCTTCACCTCGAGTCTGCCCTCCTCTACGGACTCCTCCTTGAAACGAGGGAGGGCCACCATACGGCGGAGCGTCTCGGTCAGATATGGATAAGCCTCGAACGGCTGCTCAAGCAGTTCCGCCAAAGCCTCCACCGCTGCAGGGATAGAAGTGACGAAATTGGCCTTGTGCTCCACCCAGCCTCTGAATCCGTATGCACCCATCACCTGGAGAAGACGGAAAAGACGGAAAAGGCGCAGTCTCTCATTGAACTCAACCTCGTCGAACGGCTGTATTTCCCTAAGCGCATCCTTATATGCCTCGACCATTCTTGACTGGAGTCCCTTCGGGAATCTTGCCCTGGCCTGCCATACGAATGAAGCTATGTCATAATAGATCGGACCACGGCGACCTCCCTGGAAATCAATGAAATACAGTGCACCATCCTTTACCATCACATTCCTCGCATTGAAATCCCTATAGAGGAAAGTATCTGTATCGTCCTTGAGAATATCAGCTGCAAAACGCTCGAAATCGTCCTGAAGAAGGACCTCGTTGAACTCGAGTCCGGAAGGCTTGAGGAAACAATATTTGAAATAGTTCAGGTCGAACATCACCATCCTCAGATCAAATGACGGCTGAGGATAGCAGACAGAAAAGTCAAACCCTTCGGCACCCTCGATCTGAATCTTCGGAAGCGCAGCCATTGCATTGCAGAGCAGCTGCTCCACCTCTTCCATACCCTCGCCGCTCTTGCGTGCCTTCACGAGTCTGTCGAAAAGGATCTCGTCTCCAAGGTCCACCTGAAGATATGCCATCCTGTCTTCGCTGACCGCGAGTACTTCAGGCACCTTGATTCCCTTCGCACGGAACTGGGACGCAATAGCCAGAAAAGCCTCGTTCTCCTTCACATCGGTACCGATGACTCCTATGCAGGAATGACCGGCTCCCGAGATGCGGAAATACTTCCTATTGCTTGCAGAACCGGCAATCGGAGCGACCGTTTCAGGATTTTCGTGAAAAACTGAACTATATAATGTATTCAAGCGTTCCATAAGGCATAAATTTATTGCGAATTTAAGAAATTGTTGGACAAAAAAGATTAAATTTGTTGGATTTAAATTCAAAACAGAGATGCTTAATTTCGCTTATTGCTCGGACAAGTACCAGTACACAATGGGAAAATCCTTTTACGACAGCGGTATGAAGGACCAGCACGCCGTGTTCAATATGTTCTACAGAAAAGCTCCGGAGAACAACAACTGGGCTGTGGTCAGCGGTGTGGATGAAGTAGTGGAAATGATTGAGAATCTGGGAAATATGGACCCAGACTTCTTTGAGAAGTTCCTCCCTGGAGAAGAGTACAAGGACTACAGGGGCTACCTCTCTTCGATGAAGTTCACCGGCAACGTATATGCAATGCGCGAAGGCGAGATCGTCTTCCCAAACCAGCCTATCATCATAGTTGAAGGACCACTCATCGAGGCTCAGGTGCTCGAGACACCTATGCTGTGCATTATGAACCACCAGATGGCTGTAGCCACTAAGGCGTCACGCGTGTGCCGCGCCACAAACCGTCCGGTCAGCGAATTCGGTTCACGCAGGGCACACGGTCCTTGGGCTGCCACATACGGAGCCAAGGCTGCAATCATCGCAGGCTGCGCCTCGACATCAAACATCCTCACAGGAGTGATGTACGACTACGGTTCGTCAGGAACAATGGCCCACAGTTATGTGACATCATTCGGATGCAGCGTCAAAGGTGAGTACACTGCGTTCGACACATACATCAAGACGCACAGGAATGAGCCGCTCATTATGCTCATCGACACATATGACACCCTCCGCTGCGGCGTCCTCAATGCCATCAAGGCCTTCAAGGACAACGGCATCGACGACAGCTACGAAGCCGGCTACGGCATCAGGCTCGACAGCGGTGACCTTGCATATCTCTCAAGCGAGTGCAGAAGAATCCTTGACGAGCACGGACTCGCAGGCTGCAAGATCTACGCGACAAACTCGCTCGACGAGTACCTCATTACTGACCTCGAGCGTCAGGGAGCCTGCATCGACTGCTACGGAGTGGGCGACGCCATCGCAACCAGCAAGGCCAACCCTTGCTTCGGCAACGTATACAAACTTGTAGAAATCGACGGTCAGGCAGTACTGAAGCGTTCAGAAGACAAGATCAAGCTGATCAACCCCGGTTTCCAGATCACATACAGAATTATGGTCAACGATCCTTCAAAGGGCGAGATCTTCAAGGTGGACGTAACCTGCCTCCGCGGTGACGAACTCAGCAAGAAGATCGAGAACGGTGAGGAGTTCACAGTATGCGACGAGTACGACCGCTACAAATACAAGACATTCGAGGCAGGAGAATACCAGGCCTTCATTCTGCAGAAAAAGGTGATCGAGAACGGAGTCAACATCGCTCCGACATATACGCTTGCCGAGAAGAAGGCATTCTGCCACGATGCGCTGATGCACTTCAGCCCAAGCGAGCGCCGTCTCATCAACCCGCATTACTACAAGGTCGACATATCGGATGACCTGTACAACCTCAAGATGGGCATCATCAACAGATTGGTCAAAGAAATCAAAGAGTTCAAGATATGAGAAACACCGCATTAGCAGTCGTCGATATGCTGTACGACTTCATTGACGGAAGTCTTGCCTGCCAGAACGCAGGCAATGCAGTAAAGGAGACATTGAAATACATCGACAAGCAGACCAAAGGTCAGGGCGGCGAGGAGCACGAAATCCTTGACACCTTCCCTATCCTCTTTGTCAGAGACCACCATCCTGCCGACCACTCCTCATTCAAGGAGCAGGGCGGCCTCTGGCCATCGCACTGCGTAGCCGGTACAAAGGGCGGCGAAATCCACAGCGATCTCGCGCCATATGCCAATGAGGAGCTCACATTCGACAAAGGATGCGACAAGACAGTGGAGCAGTACTCAGGTTTCGAGGCTATGAACGAGGCAGAGCAGTCACTTGGAGAGATCCTCGAGCTGCTTGACACAACAGACATTTATGTCTGCGGTATCGCAACAGAATACTGCATCAAAAACACCTGTATGGACCTCCTGAAGGCTGGTTTCAAGGTACATCTCCTGAAGAATTGCCTCGGATATGTCGACTACGAGGGACACCTCAAGGCGCTCGAGGAAATGGCGGCGGCGGGCGTAAGTATTGAATAATCAATATTTTTTCGTACCTTTGCCGTCTTGTTATGAAGAAACTGGCATCTAAAATATGGGTACCGGTATTGCTCGTGACAGTGGCTGCCATCCAGTCATTCGGCATTGATGCAAGCCGCGCCGTCGGTCTGAGAAGGCTGGCGGATTCGCTTGTACTTAGCAATATCACCGACACTACAGCTGAGGATTTCCGTCTTGCGGACTCGGCTGCCGTAGCCGTTGACAGCCTTTTGCCAGACAGTCTTCTCATCGATTCACTCACTGTCGACACGCTCGCTGTCGACTCTCTTGAGGTCGAGACTCTCGTGCTTTCAGCAAGAGATACAATCAAGATTCCGGACTCTCTCCAGTACACAGATCCGTTCTTCTACAAGTATTACATCGCAGTCAAGGACTCCACAACAAGACGTGAGGTAAGGGACTCCCTGATGCAGATCGGTGACACTCTCGAGCTCTACAGGCTTGACTCCCTATACATCAAGGATTCCACTGAGGTCGCTATAGCAAAGCATAACGCCTGGTATGCATCGCTCTCAAGACAGGAGCGCAAGAAATACGACGCTATGCAGGCCCTTCCGGCCCTTATCGCGAAGACCAACAGAAAAATTGCCGTGAAGGACAGCATCCGTGCAGTAAAGGACAGCATAATCCAGAACACTCCACGTATCCTCGAGACATTCGCTTTCCCTGACTCGATGCAGTACAAGCGAATCGTCACCTGGACTCACGACAGGGACTTCCACGATCTCATAAACCTCAGAGACCAGTCTCCCGACTCGTCATACAACTACAACTTCAACGAGTATCCTTTCTACAAGAAGGACGTGAACGTCACATACCTCGGCGTTGCAGGATCTCCTGCCCAGCTTTACGACTATTTCGAAAGACAGGAAGAGGAGAACGCTATCTTCTACACTCCTTATCTGCTTTGGGGATACACTCCGGAGACGCTTCCAAAGTACAACACAAAGACTCCATATACAGAGCTCTGCTATTATGGTACTCTTTTCGCTAATACCGAGAAGGAGGAATCGAACATCAAGATTCTGACGACACAGAACATTACACCTGAGCTGAATCTTATGCTTCAGTATCACAGATTCGGAAGTAACGGTATGCTTGCAAGAGAGGACACAGACAACAGAAACGCTGTGATTGCCCTTAACTACACGGGCAAGAAATACCTGATGCACACCGGTTTCATCTACAACAAGGTGGAGCGCAGCGAGAACGGTGGCATCATAGACACCAAGTGGATCAGAGACACCACGGTGGATGCGCGTGAAATCGAAGTATATCTCAAGAACGCAAGCAACCTCGTCAAGAAGAACACCGTATTCCTCGACCAGAGTTACAGAATCCCGTTCACCTTCCTCGACAAGGACGTCCGTGCACAGAAGAAGGAAGAGAAGCGAAAGGCCTTCCTAAGGGACAGCATTATGACCTACGGAGACTCAACCGCCATCGCCGCACTTCTTGAGGCAGAGGAAATGGAGGCAGCTGCTGCAGCCAGAAGAAAGGAAACAGATGTCGTGGACACATTGAAGACCGACATCACTACCGCATTCATCGGCCACAGCAGTGAGTACTCTGTGATCAGAAAGAGTTATCAGGACAACATATCCACATCAGACAGCTACGCACGCGAGTTCTACCACGACAGATTCTACATCAACCCTACAACGAGCCACGACTCGCTCAGGGTTATGAGACTGGAGAACAAGGCTTTCATCCGACTTCAGCCTTGGAAGAGCGACGGCATCGTATCCAAACTTGATGTGGGACTCGGAGACAAACTCCTGACCTATTACAGTTTCAGTCCTCAGGACTATCTCAAGGGTCAGCAGAATGTCCTTCAGAACTCCCTATATATGTACGCGAGCGCGCAAGGACAGTACGACAAGTACCTCCAGTGGAACGCTAAGGGAAGATACACCTTCCTCGGCCACGAAATCAACGATTTCGAGGTGGAAGGAAACCTCAAGTTCAGCGCATACCCGTTCAGGCGCTTCAGAAAGAGTCCTCTGACTCTCGATGTGCACTTTGAGACAAGCCTCAAGGAGCCTGACTATTATCAGCAGCATCTGTACACCAACCACTACAAGTGGGACAACGACTTCGGAAAGATTTCCACAACCAAGCTCGAGGCCGATCTCTCGATCCCGAGATGGAAGATGTCAGCCGGATTCGGATACGGATTGCTCAGCAACAACATCTACTATGACAACCTGGGAATCGCACAGCAGAACACGACTCCTATGAGTGTCATAACTGCATCATTGCAGAAGGACTTCCACCTTTGGAAGTTCCACCTTGAGAACAGGGCCAAGCTGCAGTTCTCTTCCAACGAGGAAGTGATGCCGCTGCCGCTCCTGGCACTCAACCTAAGATACTACTTCCAGTTTGACGTTGTGAAGAACGTTATGGAAATGCAGATAGGTATCAACGGAACATTCACCACCAAGTGGTATGCACCTGCATACAACCCGGTATTGGGAGTGTTCTACAACCAGACAGAAGAAAAGTTCGGAAACTGTCCGTACGTCGACGCATTCGTGAATGTGCAGTGGAAGAGAGTCAGCGTATTTGTAAAGGCCGTGAACCTGAATATGGGATGGCCTAACAAGTCGATCGACTACTTCACGGCAGCAGGCTACATTGCACCACAGAGAGCGATCAAGTTCGGAATCACCTGGCCTTTCTATGTCTTTGCAGCTAAAAAAGGAACAACTAGTGCATCTGTTGCCGGAGCCGCGGGAAGCGGCAGGGGGAACAGCCGTCCGTCTGGTGGAATGAGCCCAGGTGGCGCAGGAGGCCGAGGCGGAATGAGCACTGCAAACAGAAGATAATGAAGTTAACAGACAAGAAGATCAGAAGAACAAGATGCTTTTTCATTACACTGGCGGTGATCTGTATCACCCCGCTCTGTGAGAGAGGACGACTCCTCAGCGGCGCGAGCAGCAATGAGGACTACTTTTCAGGAAAGGATCTTGTGTGCGCAATAGACCTCGGTGACGATATGCTGAATGCGCACGGCCTGGAGACAGGCTTTACCTATGAGCTCCTCAACAGGTTTGCTCAGGAAAACAATTGTAGTGTAAGTGTAGTAGCAGGAAGAAGAAAGAACGTCAACTATCTTGATTCACTCAAAGCAGGAAAGATAGACCTGCTGGTGATGCACCACGAGGATTTTGAAACATCGGACGGCCTCAACATCTCTTATAAGGTCGACGAGTGTTCAGCTTGGGCCGTAGGCGACAAGGACCTCAACGCAATCAGACAGATCAATGGATGGCTTTCATATTTCACTGAGACTGAGGAATTTGCACAGATTGAAGCGAAATATCACAAGGCATACAACCCTATCAAGCGTGCTGAGAAGGGCGTAAGGACACATACCGTGAGCCCATATGACCACCTCTTCAGAAAATACGCAAAAGACCTCGGATGGGATTGGAGAATGCTTGCAGCCGTCGTATATCAGGAATCCAAGTTTTCCATCAATTCAAGATCACACCGCGGCGCTTCAGGCCTTATGCAGGTAATGCCTAGGACCGGAGAAACGTACGACGTACACAACCTCCTCGATCCGGAGCAGAACCTCTATGCCGGCACAAGGCACCTAAAGAGACTCCAGAAGATGTACACCGGAAAGGGTATGTCGCAGGATGAGATCGTGAAGTTCACACTCGCCGCATACAATGCGGGAGAAGGTCGAATCAAGGACTGCCGCAGTTTCGCTGCATCACAGAACATCGACAACAACAGCTGGAGCGAGATCGTCAAGATCATTCCTCTTATGAGAGAGGAATCGATCCTTGAAGAACCATCTGTAAAACTTGGAAAGTTCCAGGGATACGAGACAATCGCTTACGTAGACAACATTATGGAGATCTACTCGGCTATCTGCACAATCTGCCCTGAAAAGTAATTATCTGACTCTCACTGTCTCCGCAGGATCCACCCTTGAGATGAACAGTGAAGGAATGAGCAGAAGAAGCATTATCGCCGCAAAGACAGCGGCATCTGCAAGGAACACAGTTCCGAAATCTATGTGCACCGGTACGAAAGACACGAAGTAATTCTCAGGATCAAGCCTGAGAATATGTGTCTTGTCCTGTATGAAACAGAACAGGAAAGCCAGAGCATTACCCAACACCATTCCCTTCAGTACAAGCACAGCTGAACTGGCAAGAAACACTTTCGCAATCGATCTGTCAGTCATACCCAATGACTTGAGCAGTCCGATTGTGGAAATGTTTTCGAACAGCATAATCAGAAGGCCCGAGATCATATTGAAACCTGCCACTATCGTCATCAGCAGGAGTATGAAGAACACATTGAAATCAATCAGTCCAAGCCAGTCGAAGAGCTGAGGGAAACGCGAAACCGACGACATCGACACAAGCACATCGTCATCCTCCGTGGCATAGGCCTTCATCACAAAACCTATCTGATCAGAGACAGCCTCAATTGTCTGTTCGTCTCTGTATCCATCCTTGAGCATAACCTCGAGCATCGAGGCCTGACCGTCGTCCCACCCGTTGAGACGACGCATATCGTCTATATCCGCATACACGAGGTACCTTCCGTCAGTTTCCACAAGGCTCTCATATATGGCAGCCACATTGAACTGGCGTACCTTCACCCTGTCACCTATGAAGTAGGCTAGCATCCTGTCGCCTACGGAGAGTCCCGACAGTTCAGCGAAAGCGGAAGGAATGCTGACACCAAGCTTGACTGAGTCCGGAAGCACGATGCCGGCAGCCTCTGCTGATGCATCTGTGACTCCCTTCACCATCACTCCGAAGATATCGCTGTCATCCTTCACGATGCCGGCCCTGTACACCACAGGCTGCACGGACTCCACGCCGTCCACATCCAGAACCTTGTCAATATATGTCGGTGAGGCGTTTACAGGCGAGGATTCCTCAAGATAGTTCAGGCGCGGAAGAGCCAGCTGGACATCACCTGTCACTCTAGACACCCCGTTGCGGATTTCCGTACGGAAACCCGAAGACACGGCCACGGCAATGATCACGATAAGAAAACTTACCGTGATACAGCTCAATACGACCTTTTCCTTGAAGCGGAGTCTTGAGGCTATGAAGAGTGATACGTCCATAAACTATTTCCTGAGTGAGTCAAGACGTGCATTCGCAAGCATCCTGTCCTTTTCTGTACCATACTTAGCAAGGAGTTCAAGATACTTGATCTCCTGCTTTACATTGCCCATCCTGCGTGCTGCGAGAGAAGCGTTTCTGATGGCGATATAATCATCCGGTCTGCTCTTGAGCACCTTTGCATAACACTTGAGAGCCGACTTGAAATCCTTCTTCACACTGAGGTGGTATGAGCCTATATTGTTGAGGAACTCGACATTGTCCGGATAAAGCACCATCATCTTCTCGGAAAGCACCCTGAACGCCTCATATGCAGAAGGAGTGTCGATGCTGAAGAAGGTATAGCAGTACTCCTGCATAGCCTCCGGGAAGAATGCAGGATCGATCTCCTCACCCTCATATTCCCATCCTGTCTTGGAAGCTGCCACTTCCTCCGCAAGCGAGAGAAGGCTCACAAGTGCCATATCCGGGCTTTCCTTCTCATAGGCCACATATGCATTGGCCTTCATAAAACGGAACTCAAGCTTCTTCGGATATGCGGCAATGGCCTTGTCTACCGCTCTGAGCGCCTCACCGTAGAGCTCATCATCAAAGACACTTACCTGGAAATAGCACACATCCGTGCCGAGGCTGTCCTTGATGGTAAGCACCGGATCCATACCGAGGTACTTCTTTGAAGTCCTCTTCACGACATCCGAACTCTGGGCTTTCGTGAAATAATAGTCGAACCTGGCAGCAAGCATAGCCTCATTAAGAGAGTCTGCCTTCTCCCAGTTCTCCAGAAGGGTTTCAACACCCACTCCGGCAAGACCTCCCTTTGCTACAAGGAGGTTGTATCTTCTTTCAAAATCCTGCTTTGCTGTCTGAGCCGACAATACGATTCCCATCATCAGCATCACGCAAAGCACAAAGCATTTCTTCATTCTGTACTTTATTTGATATCCATCCTGATCCTTCTGCTCTGAGGATGCAGGCTGTTGCATCTGTTGCCGAGATTCTTCACGAATCCGAGCGGCAGCCCCTGATGTCTTACGAGCAGATAGCCCAGAGGTGCATCCGGGAACACAACATTGTCCCTGTGCAGATAAGCCAATGCTGTCTGACGGTCCACCTCCACAGACGGGTAGGCATCCTCTGCAAGCATAAGCGACAATGCAAGGTCCGCATCAGGCACAAGGGTCTTTCCCTTCACCATACCGACCGCGCATCCTGCAGCTACAGTATGCATAACCGACTCTACTGCAGCAACTTCAGCAGCAATTCCCTCCGGCACAGCAGTAACTGTCTCGCCTTTCCAACGGAAGACTGCCTTCACATTGAAGAGCCTGTCCATATCCTTGGGAAGAGGCTGTTCCTTAGCATTGCGTGCAGGCTTAGACTTTGCCGGCCTTATGCTGTCGTATCCGCACTGCGAGGTCTTTCTGACCACTGCGCAGTACTGTCCTTCGCCTTCCACCAGTCCAGGCACAAGGCTGTATCCGTACTTGGTCTTGAGGACACCCGGCATACCGCCGAGCACATCCTCCTCCGTAAGGAATTCCGCACCTAACTCTTCTGCGATCCAAGAGACGTTTCCGTCGTTCTCGAAACGGTTGAACGTGCAGGTCGAGTACACCATCAGACCCGACTCGGCCAAAGCCGGCCATACATCTGCGATGATTCTCCTCTGACGTGCCTCGCACAGAGCCACATTGTCCTCAGACCACTGGCGCTGCGCTTCCTCATCCTTGCGGAACATTCCCTCGCCTGAGCAAGGTACATCCGTAACTATGATGTCGAAATATCCCGGCAGGGCCTGGAATGCACGAGGGTCATCAGATGTGACCACCACATTCGGATCTCCCCAGATAGCGGCATTGTCGGCAAGGATGCCGACCCTCGCCTTCATCACCTCGTTGGAAACGAGGATGAAGCCGTCGCCGAACGCTTCGCGCAGCGATGCCGCAAGGTCTGTCGTCTTTCCGCCAGGAGCGGCACAGAGATCCAGTACCCTCACAGGTCTGCCTGACGGCTTAGGGAACGTCTCCAGCATCTTTCTGAACGCATAGCCGACAAACATCGACGATGAATCCTGCACATAGTATGCACCCGCGTGGAAGCAAGGGTCCAATGTGAACACCGGACGTTCTGGAAGCAGACGGCCATATCCGTTCCACGCCACAGGCCTGCCCTCCGGAGCCTCACACTTCTTGAAAGGATTGAGTCTGACGGCCACAGACGGCGGGGTGTCAAAAGCAGAAAAAGCGACAAGGGCATTTACGCTCCCTATCGCCTCTTCGAGGTATGTTCGGAATGATTCCTTTACATTCATATTATGAAAGGTTTGACGGATCGAATCCCTTCGGATACATAGACGGATCTATGCCCTCCGGCATTCTGCCCTCCGACAGAGCGACAAGCGCATCAACCACCTTGTCAAGCGCATCCTTGATCTTTCCGCCGAGAAGGGCCTTCATCATAAAGTTGAGTTCAGCCTCAAGTACAATCTGGAAATCGGTCTTGTAAGGATCTGATGCAGCATCGAAGTGCATCGTAAGCTTGAACTGGAACGGCGCTCCGTCGTCCGCAAAGTCTATACGTGAGTATGGAGTCCTGTTGGTTACCTTGACACCGATGTTGAAGCCCTGGACAGTAGCGTGGAGCGAATCGAAATCCGCAGTCACATCCGCCTTCTTGTCCTCAGGAAGGAACTGAAGGAAGTTGCGCATATCCACGAAGGCCATATAAAGCTCATACGGAGCCTTGGAAACGACAGCTCTCTTGCTCTTGAAGTCTACCGCCATATTACTCGTTCTTTCCCCAAGTAGAAGGAGAGTATCTCCACTCCTTGAGAACGTTGATGTCAGACTCCTTGATGTAACCTGTCTCAGAAGCCACTTCGATGAGAGTATCGTAGTTAGAGAGAGTTGTGAGCTCTACATCATCCACCTCGAATGCTCTGCGTGACTGAGGGAAGTTGTATGAGAAGATGGCAACCATACCCATAATGTCAGCGCCTGCGTTCACCAAAGCGTTCTTTGCAGCGAGGCTGCTCATACCTGTAGAGATGAGGTCCTCAACGATGACAACCTTTGCACCCTCAGGAAGAAGTCCCTCGATCTGAGAGCCTGTACCGTGATCCTTTGGTTTAGGTCTTACATAGCAGAAAGGCTTGCCGAGCATATGAGCCACGAGATAACCGTGAGCGATAGCTCCTGTCGCCACACCTGCGATCACCTCCACGTTAGGATAGTTCTTCTGGATGATGTCAGCCATCCATCTGCAGATATTCTCACGTACCTCAGGGTAAGAGAGCACCTTTCTGTTGTCACAATATATCGGAGATTTCCATCCTGATGCCCAAGTGAAAGGGTTCTCAGGTCTCAACATAACGGCCTTGATGTCAAGAAGCGACTTGGCCACAGCTTTTTCAATTGATTCCATAGTTATGATTTTGATTATTTTTCAGTTCTTCTGCGTATCTTTGTCCATACATTGTGTATGCCAAAATACACGTATCTGGCAAAGATAATAAAATTATAGGTCAAATGCACAAAATATACGTCGAAAAGAGATGCATAATCATATGCAGTCCGGACGAGCAGGCGCTTACCGATCCGAATGCGATATTGTACAACATAGGACCGGGTTCAGACATACACTCTCTCGTGGCAATGTTCGAAAGTTCGGACAGTCTGCACAGGATATACATCCCGTCTGAAGACATTCAGGATACATACAGAAAAATCTGCGCCGAATTTTACGAGGTCAACGCAGGAGGAGGACTCGTCAGCAACCGCAGAGGCGACTATCTCCTCATCAGCAGAAACGGACTCTGGGACCTGCCTAAAGGACATCAGGATCCAGGCGAGGACATCGCGGTCACCGCGCTAAGAGAAGTGCAGGAGGAGACCGGCATCGACCAGCTTCAGCTTGGAGACCTCATCTGCATCACAGACCACTGCTACATCAGAAACGGAATCTGGCACCTCAAGCACACTTATTGGTATGATATGCTCTACACCGACCCTACGGATCTCACCCCGCAGAGGGAAGAGGACATATCGAAGGCCGCCTGGGTAGCTAAATCAAGCCTTCCTCCATATCTCCTGAACACCTATCCGTCTATCCTTGAAGTGTTCAGAGAGGCAAAAGTGTAGATTTTTCAAAAAAATTGCCTTCATCTGAAACAAAACCTGTAAAAAAACGTATAATGTAATGTATTTTGCAGTATAAAATTCAGATACTATATATGAAACTTTCACAATTCCAGTTCAATCTGCCAGCAGATAAGATCGCTTCAGAACCTCCGAGATGGAGAGACGAGTGTAAACTGATGGTGCTCGACAAGAAGACAGGAGAGATCGAGCATAAGCTTTTCAAGGATATCATCAACTACTTCGACAAGGGCGATACATTCGTCCTCAATGACACAAAGGTATTCCCTGCGAGACTTTACGGAAACAAGGAGAAGACAGGTGCCGACATCGAGGTATTCCTTCTCAGAGAGCTCAACCGCGAGCAGAGGCTCTGGGACGTGATCGTAGATCCTGCAAGAAAGATCCGTATCGGAAACAAGCTCTACTTCGGTGAGGACGAGAGCCTTGTAGCAGAGGTTATCGACAACACCACTTCAAGAGGCCGTACACTCCGTTTCCTTTATGACGGAAGCTACGAGGACTTCAAGGAGACGCTCTTCGGACTCGGACAGACTCCGGTTCCTGATTGGGTGAAGAAAGAGGTCACTCCAGAGGACGCTGAGAATTTCCAGACCATCTTCGCTAAGCACGAGGGCGCGGTTTCAGCTCCAGCAGCAGGTCTCCACTTCAGCCGCGAGCTCTTCAACAGAATGATCCTCAAGGACATCAACAAGGCGTTCATCACCCTCCATATGGGTATCGGACACTTCAGAGAGGTAGACGTAGAGGACCTTTCAAAGCACAAGATGGACTCTGAGAGACTCATCATCACTGAAGAGGCTGCAGATCTCATCAACAAGACAAAGAAGTCAGGACACAAGGTACTCGCAGTGGGAATCACTGTTATCCGCGGTCTCGAGACATATACAACAACAAACGACGAGGTGAACGCTTATGACGGATGGACAAACAAGTTCATCTTCCCGCCATACAGATTCGCTATTCCAGATGCAATCGTTTCAAACTTCCACCGTCCAGGCTCGACTATGATGATGTCTGTAGCTGCGTTCGGAGGTTACGAGAACGTCATCAAGGCATACAAGACAGCTCTCGAGCAGGACTACAAGTTCGGTCCTTACGGAGACGCTCTCCTCATCATCTGATGACAGCAGACCTTTAGAACTGTGGACTTTTTAAAAAAAGCTTCACGATTTAAAGAAAAAGAAAAAGTTTGTTAAAGAAAAAGAAAAATCGGCTTCCGGGCATCACCGGAAGCCGATTTCCTTTTCTACCTTGGCGCTATGAAAACAAATGAAGAAAAGACCTGTCTCTGCGCCTTGGGAAAGATTTTCGGTTTCGAACCGAAGACAGGCACCGCACTCGTAGATCACCTCGGAAGCGCAAGCGAGGTGTTCAAGCTCGGAAAATCAGAACTGGAGGAACTCCTCGGACCGCACTCCAGATACACCAGTCTCATCAGAAAGTCCGCCGTCTACGACGCGGCAGATGAACTCGAGATGCTGTCCCGTCAAGGGATAGGCTTTGTCGGCTGGGGCGAAGACGAATACCCCCGCCTCCTCGCCGAATGTCCTGACGCCCCGCTCGGGCTATACATCAGAAGTTCCACTCCCTACTCCCAGCTCTGGGAGACAGAAGGAAGCGTATCCATAGTCGGCACCAGAGACATATCCTCGTATGGCAAAGAATGGTGCGGAAGGATAGTCAACGCCCTGGCTGAAACCGAAGAACGCCCTGCCATTGTCAGCGGACTCGCCCTCGGCACCGACATATGCGCCCACAAAGCTGCCGTTGAGGCCGGCCTTCCCACCATCGCAGTTATGGCCACGGGAGCCGACAGCATATATCCGTACCGTCACAGAGACTTTGCAGACCGTATCTGCAGCATCCCGGGATGCGCTCTCGTCACCGACTATCCTCCCGGCACACCTCCACTTCCGATACACTTCCTCAGAAGAAACAGAATCATTGCGGGGCTAAGCAACGCCACCATTCTCGTCGAGTCCAAAATCAAAGGCGGAGGAATGATGACAGCACGCCTCGCTTTCTCGTACGACCGCGACCTCTACGCCCTTCCCGGACGAGTGGACGACTTGCGCTCACAAGGATGCAACAGTTTGATACACAGCAGAATGGCTGAAGCCATATACTCAGTGCCCGAACTTATAGAAAGCATCGGCCTGAAATCTCTGAAGGACACCGGCAGCGAAGATCCCCTTAAGGCTCTCGACAGCACATATGGCGACAGCGTCTCTCCGGACAGGATATCCCAGATGGCCACCATCCTCACCCTCATAAAGAACAGGCGCAACATAACCGTGGAGGAACTGGCAGAAGCGACCTCACTCAGCTACTCAAGGACCCGGGATCTTACATCACTTCTGGAAATAGACGGCTTCATCTGCATAGACCTCCTGCAAAGATGCTGCATCAATGTGAGGAAAAACCGATGACTTTCAGGAAAAATATCTAAATTTGCAAGATAGCCACAAAGCAAGACCCTATGTTTGTTGACACTCACTCCCACCTGTACGACGAAGCCTTTGCCGGCGAGGAAGCCCTCGCTGTCGAAAGAGCGGTCGAGGCAGGTGTGACCAAGATGATCCTGCCCGACATCGACTCCACATCACGCGAGGCGATGTTCTCCCTGGCGGACAGGCACAGCGATGTCCTCTTCCCTTGCCTTGGTCTTCACCCAACTTCCGTAAACGCGGACTGGCAGAAGGAGCTCTCGGCGATGGAAGCATATATGGACAGGAAGATCTGGGCCATCGGAGAAATCGGTATGGACTGCTACTGGTCCAAGGAATTCGTCAACGAACAGATGGAAGTCCTCAGGATTCAGCTTGAGATGGCAGACAGACTTTCTTTACCTGTCATCATCCACTCACGAGATTCTACAGACCTGATAATCAAAGTATTGAAAGACTGCAAACACCTCGCTCCAAGAGGAGTGTTCCACGCATACAGCGGCAGCATCGAGACCTACAGGGAACTGCAGAAGCTGGGAGACTGGTACATCGGCATCGGCGGAGTGCTCACCTACAAGAAGGCATCCATAGCTGAAACCGTCAAGTCCATCCCGCTCGAGAGAATCCTTCTGGAGACAGACTCCCCTTACCTTACGCCGGTTCCTCACAGAGGAAAGCGCAATGAAAGCAGCTACGTTCCTCACATTGCGGCAAAGCTCGCCGAACTTCAGGAAACAGGCATCGAGGAAGTCGCCCAGACAACAACCGACAACGCACATAAACTATTCGGAATATGACACAGACAAATGTGATCAAGGAAAAGTCATCGCTCCTGCTCATCTACACAGGAGGAACGATCGGTATGAAGGAAGATCCGGTCCTTCAGGCGCTCACACCTTTCGACTTCAGCCAGATACTCGAAGAGGTGCCGGAGCTCGCAAAGTTCGCCTGCAGGATCGACTCGTACACCTTCGACCCGCTCATCGACTCTTCCGATGTGGAGCCTACGCTCTGGAAATCCCTCGTGAGCCTCATCGAAGAAAAGTACGATGACTACGACGGATTCGTCATCCTTCACGGAACAGACACAATGGCCTATTCGGCTTCAGCCCTCAGCTTTATGATAGAGGGGCTGACCAAGCCTGTCATATTCACCGGAAGCCAGTTGCCTATCGGGACACCGAGGACAGACGGCAAGGAAAACCTTATCTCCTCAGTGGAGATCGCAGCAGCCAAAGACGCTGATGGTCACGCACTTGTGCCGGAAGTATGCATCTGCTTCGACAACCTCCTGATGAGAGGAAACCGCACCAGCAAGATCAACTCCGACAACTTCCGTGCGTTCCGTTCGGAGAACCTTCCTCCGCTTGCTGAGGCAGGCATCAGCATCAGATACAACCGCCAGCTCATCCGCATACCGGCAGACTGGTCGGCAAGGCCTGTATTCCATAAGGAACTTGACACAAGGGTGTCCATCCTCAAGATTCACCCTGGCATCACTCCTCAGGTCGTGAGAGACATTCTCTGCGGCAAGGAGACCCGCGCCGTGATCATCGAGACCTACGGTGCAGGCAACGCTCCGACCAAGGAATGGTTCCTCAGCATCATCAGGGAAGCCGCAGAGTCCGGCAAGGTAATTCTCAATGTGACCCAGTGCATTGCGGGCAGCGTGAATATGGACATCTATGCGACCGGCAAATGTCTGAAAGGTTGTGGAGTCACCAGCGGATACGACAGCACCACTGAAAGTGCGCTCGCAAAACTGTTCCACATCCTCGGCACAAACGAGGATACCGCCGCTGTAAAAGCACTTCTTGAGACAGACCTTAGGGGCGAAATATCAAAATAAATATTGCTGATTGAAAATTTATTGCTAAATTGCACCGGATTTTAGGATAGGTGTATACTGCCTTGTCCGGAAATTTGAATTATAACTAAAAACAATTCAATAACTTAATTAATCAAACACACAAAAACAATTATGAAAAAAATTTTCATGTTTTTGGCAGTAATGGGCGTTATGGCCTTTTCTGCACAGAACGCAGCAGCTCAGGACGAGCAGGCTGCTGAAACAACAGCAACTGAGGTAGTAACTGAAGCTACTGAGGCTACTGACGCTCTTCCTGAGGAGGTTCCTATGCACCAGGCCCTCAAGACTAAGTTCATCGAAGGTGGTGCCGGCTTTATGGCTCTCGTAATTGCCTGCCTTATCCTCGGTCTCGCTCTTTGTATCGAGCGTATCCTTTACCTCGGTTTCTCAAAGACTAACACTAAGAAGCTCCTCGCTAAGCTTGAGGCTGCTCTTAAGGACGGTGGCGTAGCAGCTGCAACTGATGTTTGCCGCAACACTCGTGGTCCTGTAGCAGCTATCTTCACTCAGGCACTCCTCCGCCTTGCTGACGGTCAGAGCCTTGAGGACGTTGAGAAGTCTGTTGTTTCTTACGGTGGCGTAGAGGCTAGCAAGATGGAGCAGAACCTCTCTTGGATCTCTCTCTTCATCGCTATCGCACCTTCACTCGGATTCTTGGGAACAGTTATCGGTATGATCCAGGCATTCGACGCTATCCAGGTTGCTGGTGATATGTCTCCAAACGTTGTTGCAGGTGGTATGAAGGTCGCTTTGATCACTACTGTGGGTGGTTTGATCGTTGCCGTTATCCTTCAGATTTTCTACAACTACATCCTTTCACAGGTTGAGTCCCTCACTATCGAGATGGAGGACGCTTCAATCTCATTGATGGACGTTTTGGTTAAGTATCAGGATAACAAATAATTGATTCCAATAATGAAATACGATAAAATCATTAAGTGGGTACTTTTGGCACTGTTCGTTGTCGGAGTTGTATTCAGCTTCTACGGTTTCGCTGTAGGATTTGAGTCAAACGGCAATGCTCCAGTTGACAATATGCTCTACTGCGCATACGCTTACGCTGCTGTCGCTGTTTTCGCAGTGCTTCTCGGCGTAGTTGTTATCGGCGGTATCAACAATCCTAAGACTCTCCTCAAGCTTCTTGGCGGACTCGTAGTTGTTGCTGCTGTCATCGCAGGTGCATATTTCCTTGCCCCAGGAACCCCAGCCGTAGGATACCTCGGCGAGCCAGTGTCTGATATGACACTCAAGCTCACAGACACAATGCTGAATCTTACTTATCTCCTCTGCGGAGGCGCAGTAGTCGCTCTTTTTGTAGGCGCTGTTGTTTCTGCAATTCGTAAATAACCGACGCTATGGGTAAAAAGACACCAGAAATCAACTCAAGTTCTACGGCGGACATTGCATTCCTCTTGCTCTGCTACTTCCTGATGACCACTACAATGGATCAGGATATGGGTCTGCAGCGTCGTCTCCCTCCAATGCCTGATCCAAATCAGAAAGTGGAGGACCAGAAGGTTAATCGCCGCAATATCATCATTGTGAAGATTAACTCTGCCGACAGACTTCTTGCTGGTACTGAGCCTATGCACGTCAGCGAACTTAAAGATAAGATCAAAGAGTTCCTCACTAACCCTGTAGATGATCCGAACCTTCCAGAGAAGGAGGAGATCCAGATCGAAGGATATGGTCCTTGTATGGTTTCAAAGGGAGTTATCTCACTTCAGAACGACCGTGGTACCAGCTACCAGGCATACATCGCTGTTCAGAACGAGCTTGTAAAGGCAGTTAATGAACTCCGTGACGAGTGGGCAATGGCTAACTTCGGCAAGACTTATATCAACTGCGACGAGGATCAGCAGGGAATTGTAAGAAAGGCTGTTCCACAGAACATCTCTGAGGCTGAGCCTAAGGATGTATCTAAAAAATAAAGGAGAATAACAAATGTCAAGATTTAAGAAAACAGAAAAGAGGTCAGTACCACAGCCACCTTCAGGCTCACTGTCCGATATCGTGTTTATGCTCTTGTTCTTCTTTATGGTAACAACCACAATGCGTGAGACAGAGAACAAGGTTATGGTGAAGCTCCCTGAGGCATCAGAGGTTGCTAAGCTCGAGAGAAAGGATTTGACTTCATACATCAACATCGGTACACCTATCAGAAGCCTCCAGGCTCAGTATGGTAACGATTCACGTATCCAGCTCAATGACTCTTTCAAGACTGTGGATGAAATCCGCGACTTCATTGCTGCAGAGCGCGACGCTATGTCCGAGGCTGACAGATCATTTATGACAGTGGCAATCAAGGCTGACGAGACTACTCGTATGGGTATCGTGTCAGACGTTAAGCAGGAGCTCCGTAAGTGCTCGGCGCTTAAGATTATGTACACTGCCAGAAGGCCAGCAGAAGAGTAATCAAACTCTATCATATTTTAAAGAAAGCAGTTCCGTCAGGAGCTGCTTTTTTTGTTGTGTAAACCGATGATAATTGGATAATTTTCAATAATTTTGCAAGATAAATCAAACAGGAACGAAAATGAAAAAATCATTCGCCATCGTTGCGGCGATCGCACTTGCAATTCTTGCATTGTCAAGCTGCTGCAACCAGCAGAAATCAGATGAAAAGGCAAAGTATGTATTCCTTTTCATCGGTGACGGAATGGGTGCTACACACGTAGCAGTTACAGAGTCATATCTTTCATATAAGGCAGGAAAGTTGGGTGGCGAGAAGCTCCTGATGAGCCAGTTCCCTTGCTACGGTATGGCATCTACATACTCTGCAGACAAGAACGTCACCTGCTCATCAGCATCAGGTACAGCAATCGCCTGCGGACAGAAGGCAAACAACGGTACTGTCGGTATCAATAAGGACAGTGTGGCGATCTACAGCGTTGCAGATGCACTCCACAAAGAGGGATACAATGTCGGTATCCTTTCTACAGTTCCTCTCAACCACGCTACTCCAGCTTCATTCTACGCTCATAACGTAAGCAGAAACAACGGATACGAGATCAGTCAGGATATCCCGGCCAGCGGCTTCGAGTATTTCGCAGGTGCAGGCTTCCTCGAGTACAGAGGCAAGGAGGGTAACGATGAGGCTACTGATGTTATCCTCGAGAATGAAGGTTACGTAGTAGGATACGGCGTCGAGGAGTTCCTCAGCAAGTCTGAAGGCAAGGAGAAGGCAATCTTCTGCCAGGCAAGCAACAAGGAGGAGAGCGCAGACAACTACGTGAGCGACGGCAAAGAGGCAGAGGACATCTCTCTTGCACAGATGCTCGAGCTCGGTATGGAGTTCATCGGTACAGACGAGCCTTTCTTCTTTATGTGCGAGGGCGGTACAATCGACTGGGCAGCTCACGACAACAGGACAATGTCAATGGTAAACGACGTCATCGACTTCGATGCAGCCATCAAGGTAGCATATGACTTCTATACTCAGCATCCTGATGAGACTCTCATCGTAGTGACAGCCGACCACGAGACAGGCGGACTTACTCTCGGAGCAGGCAGCAGCACAATCAAGTGGGCAAAGCTCGAGAACGAGTGGATCGAGAGCGGCAAGAAGAACGTTCTTGACTCAGAGGAGAACAAGGAGTTCAACAAGAGTTGCTCAATCGGATGGACAACAGGCTCACACACCGGCGGACACGTTCCTGTATATGCTATCGGAAAGGGTGCCGAGAAGTTCAACGGAAGAATGGACAACACAGAGTTTAAGGGTAAAATCCTGTGTGAATAGCCTTAAATCAATTATCTTTGCAAAGTTTAAAATTTACTATATACAAGAATGGAAACAGTCATCAGAACCAAAGTCAAGGACCTGCTCAAGAGTGAGGCAGGAAAGGACGTTCTTGCAAAAGGATGGGTAAGAACAAAGAGAGGAAACAAGAATGTGGCATTCATTGCCCTTAATGACGGTTCTACAATCAATAATATTCAGATCGTAGTTGACAAGACTGCCGAGAACGAGGCTGTTCTCGCAAAGGTTTCTACCGGAGCCTGCATCGCAGTATGGGGAAAGCTTGTCGAGTCAATGGGAGGCGGCCAGGCAACTGAGATCCAGGCTACAGCTATCGAGGTTTACGGAGAGTGCGACCCTGTTCGCTACCCTCTTCAGAAGAAGGACACTTCTTTCGAGTTCCTCAGAACAGTAGCTCACCTCCGTCCAAGAACCAACACATTCGGAGCAATCTACCGCGTACGTAACCAGATGGCATACGCTATCCACAAGTTCTTCCACGAGAAGGGTTTCGTGTATATGCACACTCCGCTCATCACAGCATCAGACTGTGAGGGTGCCGGCCAGATGTTCCGCGTGACAACTCTCGATATGGAGAACCTTCCACGCAACAAGAAGGGCGGCGTAGACTATTCAAAGGACTTCTTCGGAAAGGAGACAAGCCTTACAGTGAGCGGTCAGCTCGAGGGTGAGCTCGGAGCAATGGCACTCGGCGAGATCTACACATTCGGTCCTACCTTCCGTGCTGAGAACTCAAACACTCCACGTCACCTTGCTGAGTTCTGGATGATCGAGCCTGAGATGGCATTCTACGACATCAACGACAATATGGCTCTCGCTGAGGAGTTCATCAAGTATCTCGTGAAGTATGCACTCGACAACTGCCGCGAGGATATCCAGTTCCTCAACGACAGATATGACAACGAGCTCATCGCACGTCTCGAAGGCGTTGCTGACACTGAGTTCGTACGCCTCACTTACACTGAGGGTATCAAGATTCTCGAGGCTGCAGGCGTAGAGTGGGAGTATCCTGTAAGCTGGGGTACTGACCTCCAGAGCGAGCACGAGAGATATCTCGTTGAGAAGCACTTCCAGAAGCCTGTCATCCTTACAGACTATCCTAAGGATATCAAGGCATTCTATATGAAGCAGAACGAGGACGGCAAGACTGTACGCGCTATGGACGTTCTCTTCCCTAAGATCGGCGAGATCATCGGAGGTTCAGAGCGTGAGTCTTCACTCCAGAAGCTCGAGGCACGTATCGAGGAGACTGGAATGAGCCGCAAGGGTCTCGAGTGGTACCTCGACACACGTCGTTACGGTTCAGCTCCTCACAGTGGATTCGGTCTCGGTTTCGAGCGTCTCCTCCTCTTTGTGACAGGTATGAGCAACATCCGTGACGTGATCCCATTCCCACGTACACCAAAGAACGCAGAATATTAATCGTCATCCACTTCGATACTAACGTCATCCCCGGCTTGACCGGGGATCTCAATAAATAACTACAATGTTGATTATCGGCATCGCCGGAGGTTCAGGTTCCGGCAAGACTACAGTTGTCAAGGCTATTACTGAACAGCTTCAGGAAAATGTGGTTGTAATCCCTCAGGATTCATACTACAAGGATCTCAGTCATTATACTGAAGAGCAGAAGAGAGTTCATAATTTCGATCATCCGGATTCGATTGATTTTGAGCTCCTTAGAGCTCAGCTTCAGGAGCTTAGAGAGGGCAAGGTTGTAGACCAGCCGGTATACTCATACATTACTTGCGGACGCTCGAAGAACGAGACAGTAAGGGTGAAGCCAGCAGACGTGATCATTGTCGAGGGTATCCTTATCTTTACTGACCCGCAGCTTCGCGAACTGATGGACATCAAGATCTTCGTTGATGCTGACGACGATGACAGACTGATGCGAGTTATGGCTCGCGACATCGTCGAGAGAGGCAAGACAGTAGAGTGGGTCATCGAAAGATACTCAAGAACAGTCAAGCCGATGTATCTCCAATTCATCGAACCAAGCAAGAGATATGCTGACATCATCATCCCTCAGGGAGGTCACAACAAGGTGGCGATCGACGTGATTTCAGCGACTATTGAAAAGTCACTTTCACAGAGCAACAAATAATTGCATTGAGCAGGAAAGGAGAAAATAATGCAGGAATACTGATCACCGTGATATTTCATCTCACGGTGATTATTGTGTTGCTGTTGTTCCAGATCGATGCTACCGTACGCAGGGAGGAAAGCTTCGTGATCGACTTCTCTAAGCAGGAGGAGATCGAGAGGCAGCAGAAGGAGATGGAGGAGCTTGAGAAGGAAATCTCCAAGATGGATGCTATCAGGAAGAAGCTGGAGGAAAGGATTTCTGCTTCGGCTCCTGTCAAGAACATCGCAGTTGACAGAGGTTACCTCAAGGATGACAGAGGTACTGATGCGGAGCAGCTCTATAAGGATGCGGAGAGGCTTGCCCAGGATCTGAAGAACGGGCAGAAGAGCAACGCTATCGAAGAGGATGCCAGGGAAGAGACTGTTGATCTCGGAGGTAAAAGCGGTTCCAAGAAGGACCAGGAATCTGTGTATACAGGTCCGTCGGTGCTGTCGTATAAGCTGGACGGACGTAAGGCAAGTTACTTGCCTGTGCCTGCATACAAGGGATATTCAGGTGGTGATGTGACGGTCACCATCGTTGTCAACCCTCAGGGTAAAGTCATTGAGGCTGAGGTCGTTGAAGAGGTTTCGTCAACTAACAGGCTGTTGAGGAAGTTTGCGCTGGAGGCGGCGCTGAAGTCAAGGTTCTCGCAGTCTTCTACAGCGCCGGCGCGTCAGACCGGTGAAATCGTCTACAGATTTATTGCACAGTAGTCAATGTGAATTATTGAAGGATCGTGATGTGGCAGTAGCCACTGGCGGTGCAGAAAGACTGCTTCGTAAAAGCAATTAGAGGAGGTCAAAGAGGGTTTTAATGTGAGAGCGGGCCTGGAGTGTGTCGATCTGGGCCTGGTAGGTCGCTGCTGCACGGTTGAAGTCCTTGCGGCTCTCTTCCTTGATCGGCTCAGCAGGAGGTGAGTCCATCTTGAGCGGATTGATAGGCGTACCGTTTTTCCACACTCTGAAGTCGAGGTGAGGGCCGGTCGAACGACCGGTTGAACCTACGTATCCGATGACATCTCCCTGGCGGACACGCTGTCCGACCTTGAGGCCTTTGGCGTATTTAGAAAGGTGGAGATAAGCAGTTGAATATACCGAATTGTGCTTGATTCTCACGGTGTTACCACCTGCACCTTCATACTTCACACTTGTCACGACACCGTCGCCGATAGTCATCACCGGCGTACCTGATGGAGCTGCATAATCGACTCCGGTATGCGGCTGAACCTTGCGTGTGACAGGGTGCTTACGCGAATATGTGAAGCCTGAACTGATTCTCGAATATTTGAGCGGAGCCTTGAGGAAGGCCTTGCGCATACTCTCCCCCTTCTCGTTCCAGAAGATGTTTCCTCCGTCCTTCTGATCGAACATAATCGCAGGAAAATCCTCCTTGCCGTGAGTGAAGACAGCGTATCTGACTGTGTCCACTGAGACTACATCTCCATCGCAGAGTTTTTCCTGATAAAGCACACGGAAACGGTCTCCTTTCTGAAGACCGAAGAAGTCCACTGTCCAGGCATAGATATCAGAAAGAGTGATGATCAAAAGCGGTGAGACATCAGCCGCGATCATATCGTTCCAGAGGGAAGAATTGATGGTCACATCGGCATATCTGTCCCTTAATTCTATAGGCTTTGTATACACCCACGCTGAGTATGGTTCGGTGCAGTCAAAAACCACACAATTCATCCTGTCACGGTCATATACGAGGTACTCGAGAGAGCCTTCTGCAGAGTGGTATGCCCTGTAGGTATTTCCTACGCGGAGCGACTTCACATCGAAGACTTCCCCGCAGGCCTGCGTGAGATTGTATGCGTTGTTCGCTGACATTCCGAGAGAGCCGAGAAGAGTGGAGAAGAACTGTCCGCTCTTTACTTTTCCCTCTGTAACCTCCAATGAATCAGCGCAGAAGCCCATCGGACCGACATTGGCCAAGGTGTCGCACGCCGCGATCGAATCGGTATCGTCGCCTGATTTTTCAGACCTTCCGCAGGATACGGAAACAAACAGTGATGCAAGCACTGCAAGGGTAGATATAATTGCTGTTTTCTTCATATCTAAAGTATTAACAGATGCAAAAATACGCGAAAAAATCATAGGCCGAAAGTCCTGTTGAAAAAATTGTGGAAAATTTTGGAAGATTGTGGAAGAAAATGGAAAATTATATCTACCTTTGTGACGATTAGCGTGAAAAGTATTTATGGTAAGATTTATCGGCGAATATAATGTCAAGGTAGACGACAAGGGAAGACTCATTTTCCCTGCCGCCTTCAAAGGCATTATGCCCGCTGAAGGTGATATGAGATTCGTCATCAGGAAGGAGAACTTCAGTGACTGTCTCGAAATGTACACCTATTCAGAGTGGGAGCGCCAGTCGGAGAAGGTTCTTGCAAGACTGAACCCGGCTTTCAATGAAAAGCACGCTAAATTCTGGAGAGCATATATGCACAACTGTGCCATCGTCGAGCCTGATTCCAAGCTCGGCCGTATCTCCATTCCAAAAAAACTTCTTGAAATGATCGGCGTGACAAAGGAAGTCGTTTTCTCCGGTAATGATTACAAAATAGAGATCTGGGCCAAGGAAAACTATGAGTCCAGCATCATTTCCAACGAAGATTTCATTTCTATAGCCGGTTCATTGTCAGAAACAATCTAGACAAAGGAGGACCGGAAATGTCGGAATATCATACTTCAGTACTATTAGACGAGAGCGTATCTGCACTTGTAGGTTCCACTGATGGAGTCTACGCTGACGCTACATTCGGAGGAGGTGGGCACACGTCCGAAATACTTTCACGCTTATCAATCAATGGGCGTGTGCTCGCTTTCGATCGAGACAGTGACGCGATAGCAAACAAGCCAGACGACTCACGTCTCACCTTGATCCGCAGCGATTTCCGCTGGATTTACAATCACGTGCTGCATCAGGGATACAGCGAAGGCATCGACGGCGTACTCGCCGATCTCGGTGTGTCTTCGCATCAGTTCGACACAGCGGAAAGAGGATTCTCATTCAGGTACGAAGCACCTCTCGATATGAGAATGAACCAGGAAGCAACAACTACAGCGGCCGACATCGTCAACGGCTACGAGTACGAGGACCTCGAGAGGATCCTCAGACTCTACGGCGAGGTTGACAACAGCCGCAGGATAGCCCAGCTCATCTGCAAGGCAAGAGAGACCTCCCAGATCGTCACTACAGGCGACCTCGGCAAGGCCATCGAAAGTGCGCTTCCTAAGTTCGCGGAGCACAAGTTCCTCGCAAAGGTCTACCAGGCTCTACGTATCGAGGTGAACCAGGAGATGAGATCTCTCGAGAAGTTCCTTACAGGAGCGGCAAGGGCGCTGAAGCCTGGAGGAAAACTCGTCATCATCACTTACCACTCTCTCGAGGACCGTATGGTGAAGAACTTCATCAAGGCCGGCAACATCGAGGGCAAGATGGAAAAGGACTTTTTCGGAAATGCGACTGCGCCGTTGAAGGCAGTCAACCGCAAGCCTATCCTTCCGCAGGAAGAGGAGATTGCGGCAAACACAAGAGCACGAAGCGCAAAACTCAGAATCGCAGAGAAGATCTAAAATGGAGAAAGGCAGAAATACAGAAAAAGTGACTGTGAAGACAGTCTTCAAATCGATTCTCAGCGGAGACATTCTCCTCCTGCTGAGAGTGGACAGGTTTCTGCCGGTCATTCTTTTTCTCTTTCTGCTGGGTCTGATCAACATCTTCCTGAACTACAAGATAGAACAGACGATGGTGAAGGTAGAGCGAAACAAGGTCATCCTTGAGGAGTACAAGATCTACCACGCGCAGAAGACCTATGAGTTTGTGAAGCTCGGAAGAATGAGCACCGTACAGAAGATGCTCGAGGAGGGAGGTTCAGAGGTTACGGCACCTGTAAAGCCGGCAGAAATCATTAAGGCAGACTAAACACTATGTCAGAACAGGAAAAATACGAAGACAGAGAAAGGCGCAGGCCCAGCAGGGTCCTGATGCTTTTTCATATCTTATTCCTGATCATTGCATTCATAGTGGTGGGAAGGATAATCTACATACAGTGGATCTGGGAACCGAATCCTAAGTATGTGGACTATTTCCGTCCGTCAAAGCACAAAGAGGTGATTGAGCCGCAACGTGGTTCGATCCTCGACCACAACGGACGCCTTCTCGCGATCTCGACTCCTTTGTATGACATCTATATGGACTGCTATGTCCAGAAGGAGGCCAATGCAAAGAACAAGAACAAAGCAAAGGGCCAGCAGAACGAGAAGGAATGGATGGAGAAGGCCGAACTTCTGTCGCAGGGACTCGCAGAAGTCCTCCAGGAGGAAGGCAAGGACCCGGCTTATTATCTCAACAGGATCAAGGACGGTCGTGCCAACAAGAAGAGATACGTCAGGATGGCGTCAGGTATCGACCACGGCACACTCCTGGAACTCAAGAAGCTTCCGCTCTTCAAGGAGCCTCAGCGCAAGGGCGGTATGATCGTGGAGAAAGCGGACAGACGTCTTTATCCATATGGAACGCTCGCGCGAAGAGTCATCGGCTATGTGAAGAACAACAACGACACAAGCCAGATACACATCGGAATCGAAGGCAAGTTCAACCACGACCTTCGCGGCGAGAAAGGTCTCGCCTGGGAGCGCAGGACAGACAAGTCCAACTGGATCACGGATGTCGACAGCCTGTATAAGGCCGCAAAAGACGGTCTTGATGTGAGAACAACCCTCGACATCAACATCCAGGATATCGCAGACAAGGCGCTTAAGAAGAATATGGCCAGATCCGAGAACATCGAGAGAGGCTGCGTAGTGGTGATGGATGTGGAGACAGGAGCGGTCAGGGCGATGGTGAACCTCCAGAAGGACAGCCTCGGAAACTTCTACGAGAGTTTCAACCTGGCAGCAGGACTCCCTGGAGAACCCGGATCAGTATTCAAGGCGGTTACGATGACCACTCTTCTTGAAGACGGATTGGTGAATCTTGACGACGAGATCGAGACCAACCACGGCATAATGAAAGAATACAGCCTGAAGGAGATGCCTCAGGACTCGTATATCACCGATTACGAAAGAAGGACAGGAAGAGATATGATCTCAATCCTTTACGGATTTCAGATTTCTTCCAACTATGTCTTCCGAAGACTTGTGAAAGACCATTACGGAGACAATCCTCAGGAATTCATCAGCAGGCTGCACACCTACAATCTGGGAGCGAACTTCGACTTCGAGCTCACTGAAAAAGGCAGCGGAAAGCCGAGCATCCCGGATACCGAAGACGCAAGCTGGAGAGAGACACACCTCGTGTCGGCAGCGATCGGTTATGCTGTCAAGGTGACTCCGCTTCAGGTGGCGACATTCTATAATGCAATCGCCAACAACGGCAAGATGATGAAGCCGTACATTGTCGAGAGCACCGAGAAGAACGGAGTTGTAAAGCAGAAGTTCAAGCCGACAGTCCTGAACTCGATCTGCTCGAAGGCCACAGCAGATACTCTGACGAGAGCCCTTGCACAGGTAACTCTTGAAGGTACTGCAAAGAAACTGAGAAACGCCAAGTGCAAGGTGGCAGGTAAGACAGGTACAGCCCGTATGTACCTCCATCCGAGCGAAAGACCTGGAAGCAAAGATCCTTACCAGGACCTCCAGGGCCGCAAGAAGCATCAGGGAACTTTCGTGGGCTTCTTCCCGGCAGACGATCCGAAATACACAGCTATCGTGGTGACATACACCAAGAAGCTGGCACCAGGAGTCAATGCATACGGTGGAGACGTGCCGGCAGGCACATTCAAGGATATCGTGGATGAGCTCTGGGCATACGAGAACGAGTGGAGCGAGAGGATAAAGACAGACGGTGAGATACCTGATATGGAAGCCGAGAACATCTTTACGGACAAGGATGACAAAGCCCCTGTTCCTAATGTAAAAGGATACGGACTTAAGGACGCCATCTTCGCCATAGAGAACAGCGGATACAAGTGCGAGTACAGCGGCACAGGCCACGTGGTCAGCCAGACGCACGTAAAAGGAAACGGAAAAGGAACCATTATACTGAAACTCAAATGAGACTTGACAGAATCTTAAAGAACAGCGGTGCCGTTATCGTGGAAGGTAACGGAGCCATTGAGATCGACGCAGTATGCAGCGACTCGAGAAAGGTGACAAAATGCTCGCTTTTCGTAGCAGTCAAAGGCTTCGCAGTCGATGGCCACGAGTATATCTCACGTGCCATCGGTATGGGTGCCGATGCGATTGTGTATGAAGATCAGGAGGCTCTCGACTTCCAGCTCTCTGCATTCGACAGAGAAGGCGTCACGCTGATCAAGACAGATTCTTCAAGACGCTCATTGGCGATCATCGCAGCCAACTTCTACGAAAACCCTTCCGAGAAGCTTACGCTCGTAGGTATCACAGGAACCAACGGCAAGACAACTACCGTCACCCTTCTCCACAGGATGTTTATGGCGATGGGGTACAACTGCGGTCTCCTTTCCACAATCGCAAACTATGTTGGCACAAAGGGCACCGAGGCAGTCAACACCACATCAGACCCGTTGACTATCAACTCGATGCTTGCAGAGATGGTGGACGCCGGATGTGAATACTGCTTTATGGAAGTAAGCTCGATCGGCGTAGAGCAGGACAGAGTCGCAGGACTCAAGTTCAAGGCAGGCATCTTCTCGAACCTGACCCACGACCACCTCGACTACCACAAGACATTTGCGGAGTACCTCAGATGCAAGAAGCTGTTCTTCGACACACTTCCGTCTGACGCATACGCAATCACCAACATCGACGACAAGAACGGAATGGTGATGCTGCAGAACACAAAGGCAAAGCCGGTGACATACTCCTGCAGAAGCATCGCGGACCACACCTGCAAGGTGATGGAGCAGAGCTTCGAGGGAATGCTCCTCAGAATCGACGGCATCGACAGCTGGAGCAGACTCATCGGAATGCACAACGCATACAACCTCCTCGCGATCTATACAACCGCAGTGACACTCGGAGCAGAACCGGAGGAAGTGCTTACAGCAATGAGCACCCTGCTTCCGGCACCTGGAAGACTCGAAAACATCCGCGGACCGAGGGACATTTCAGTCATCATCGACTATGCACACACTCCTGACGCACTTGAGAACGTGCTCAAGACCCTCAGGGAGATCGCTCCGGACAGAGAGCTCATCTGCCTCTTCGGATGCGGCGGCGACAGAGACAAGACAAAGCGTCCTGAGATGGCTAAGATCGCACAGAAGATGGCCGACAAGATAGTGGTCACTTCAGACAACAGCCGAAGCGAGAAGACGTCCGACATTATGGCCGACATCAAGGCAGGAATGGACACCGCAGGCAAGGCCAAGTCGCTTTTCATCGAGGACAGAGAGCAGGCCATCAGGACTGCTATTATGATTGCTTCGCAGGGTGCGACAATCCTCCTCGCGGGCAAAGGCCACGAGACATATCAGATTAACGAAAACGGAAAGTTCCATTTCGATGAGAAGGAAATCGTAAACGGAATCTTCGCAGAAAACAGATAAAGAAAGAGAACTATGATATACCACCTTTTTGAATACCTCAAGGAGTTTGACATCCCTGGACAGGGCCTTTTCCAGTACCTGTCTTTCAGGGCCATCGTGTCATTCACCACTGCCCTGCTCATTTCTATCTTCGCAGGAAGAAAGATCATCGGCTGGCTTCAGAAAAAGCAGATCGGAGAGACCATCAGAGACCTCGGTCTCGAGGGTCAGATGCAGAAGAAGGGCACTCCTACAATGGGTGGTGTCATCATCTTCGTATCGGTAACGATTCCGGTACTCCTGTTCGCAGACCTTACAAACATCTACACTATGCTGCTGCTTATCAGCACAGTATGGTTCTTCCTCATCGGATTCGCCGATGACTACATCAAGGTGTTCAAGAAGAACAAGGAAGGAATGAGCGAGAAAGGCAAGCTTGTCGCACAGGGCCTTATGGCTCTTGCCATCGGCCTCGCAGTATGTTTCAGCGACCAGATCGTGGTAAGAGAGAATGTGGAGGTGACAGAGACAATCGAGATCACAGCTGACAGCACAGTTGTCAAAACAGTCCAGAACCAGGATGTGATCAAGAGCACAACTACAACCATCCCGTTCGTAAAGAGCCACGAGTTCGATTACAAGTATCTCTCTCCATTCAAGGGCACCCTCGGATGGTACTGCAAATGGGCGATCTACGTGCTTATGATCATCATCGTGATCACTGCCTGCTCAAACGGAGTCAACCTCACCGACGGTATGGACGGACTCGCAGCAGGTACATCTGCGATAGTGGGAATCGTTCTCGGTATCTTCGCGTGGCTCGGAGGCAACATCGTGAACGCGGATTACCTGAACATTATGTACATCCCGGGCAGCGGCGAACTCGCTGTGTTTATGTCGGCTCTCGTGGGAGCGCTCATCGGTTTCCTCTGGTACAACACCTACCCTGCACAGGTGTTTATGGGCGACACCGGAAGCCTTATGCTCGGAGGCATCATCGGAGTGACTGCAGTCCTCATCAGAAAGGAACTGCTCATTCCTGTCCTTTGTGGAGTGTTCTTTGCTGAGAGCGTGTCTGTGCTTGTACAGAGATTCTATTTCAAATATACAAAGAAGAGATTCGGTGAGGGAAGAAGAGTGTTCAAGATGGCACCTCTCCACCACCATTACCAGAAGGAAGGCATTCCAGCGCTTATCAAGGGCCCAGCAAAGGCACTTCCTGAGGCAAAGATTGTGACAAGATTCTGGATCGTAGGAATGATCCTCGCTGTCATTACAATAGCAATGTTGAAGATAAGATAGTCATTATATACGGTTATGTCAAGAGTAGTAGTATTAGGAGGCGGCGAGAGCGGCGTAGGCTCAGCAGTCCTTGCGAAAGTAAAAGGTTTCGATGTATTCCTTTCCGATATGGGCAAGATTTCGGAGAAGTACACCGCTGTGCTCGACGAGTGGGGTATCCCATATGAGCAGGGCGGACATTCCGAGGACCTCATTCTCAATGCGGATGAGGTGATCAAGAGTCCCGGTATCCCGTCAACAGCACCGATGGTGAAGAAGATCGCTGACGGCGGCATCGGCATCATCTCTGAGATCGAGTTTGCAGGCAGATATGACTCTGCAAAGAAAGTGTGCATCACCGGAAGCAACGGAAAGACCACAACTACATCCCTCATCTATCACCTGCTCAAGAACGCAGGTATGAATGTGGGCCTCGGCGGCAACATCGGAAAGAGCTATGCTTTCCAGGTGGCTACCGAGCAGCACGACATCTATGTACTGGAACTCAGCAGCTTCCAGCTTGACAACGTATACGACTTCAAGGCGGACATCGCGATCATCACCAACATCACTCCTGACCACCTTGACAGATATGACTACAAGATGGAGAACTACGTGAAGTCAAAGTTCCGCATTACAAGAAATATGTCGAACGAAGACTGCTTCATCTTCTGCTCGGACGACGACATCACAATCAAGCACCTCGACCAGATCGTTATGAAGGCTCAGAAGCTTCCGTTCTCACAGAAACAGGAAGTGGCTCAGGGCGCATTCGTGAAGGAGGACAGAATGATCGTCCGCTACAAGGAGGACGAGTGCGATATGTATCTCCAGGAGCTTGCACTCGGCGGAAGACACAACGTATACAACTCAATGGCTGCAGCTATCGCCGCTAAGGTGATGGACATCGACAACGAGGCCATCAGAAGCGGTCTCGCTACATTCCAGGCTGTGGAGCACAGACTTGAGAACGTCCTCAGTATCAGAGACGTACTTTATATCAACGACTCGAAGGCTACAAACGTGGATTCTGCGTGGTATGCACTCGAGTGCCAGACAAGACCTGTGGTATGGATCGCAGGCGGTACAGACAAGGGCAACGACTACAGCAGTCTCCTTCCGCTCGCGAAGGAGAAGGTGAAGGCCCTCATCTGTATGGGCGTGGACAACCAGAAACTTCACGATTCGTTCGGAGGCATCGTTCCGGAAATCCACGACGTGACATCTGCAAAGGATGCAGTACAGCTTGCAAGCAGACTTGCTGAAAGCGGAGACGTGGTACTTCTCTCGCCTTGCTGCGCAAGCTTTGACCTTTTCAAGAACTACGAAGACAGAGGAAAACAGTTCAAGGAGGCCGTAAGAAACCTTTAACATATGGAGAACACAGAGAGACAGGACAGCCGTCTGAAGACAATATGGAACCGAATGATGAACCTGAAGGGCGACAAGGTGATACTTATCATCATCATCCTTCTGATTCTCATATCATTCCTTGCCATATTCTCTTCTACCCCGCTGCTGCCATCGCAGAGCAGCCGACTTGCGACAATGAAGGAACACGGATTCATCGTATTCCTCGGCATTGCCGTAATGTTCGTCCTGTACCATTTCGAGGTCAAATGGATAAGAGGTCTATCGAAATGGGGCTTCATTGCGTCTCTGGGACTGCTCTCGCTCCTGGTAAAGGAAATCGACTGGGGATTCATCAAGACCGAGGAGATCAACGGCGCGATCAGAAACTTCAAGCTGATGGGCAAGCAGATCCACGTGTTCGAGATCGTGAAGGTGGCAATGGTGCTGTATCTCTCCTGGGCGGTCAGCGCAGTGAACGAAGATATGCAGGCCCGCAAGGAAAGGCGCAGAAGCAGAACTCTGACAATCGCCAACTGGCTTGCAAACAGATACACCTTCCTCAGTTTCCTCAGACTGACCAAATGGAAGAGAATCGTCTATGTGTATCTTCCGTCTATCATAGTCTGTATGATGATGCTGAAGGGAAGTGGATCAAGTGCCATCTTCGTCGGATTCATTCTTGTAGCGAC